>JALJPB010000009.1 GCA_022969175.1 Colwellia sp.
TCATCAGTAATTATCCTCTTTTCAGTTTTGGCAAACTGCTCAAGTTCATCAACCCACAAACTCACCTGTTGTGTACTAGCTTTTTCAATACGATTTATCTGAAAGTTTGAATAATGTAGATCCAAAACATAGTGCATTGGTTTATCTTCAATATTGGCAAACTCCTCCAATAACTCATTAATTCTCTCTTGCCCCTTTTCCTTGTGTTTTACCAAAAACTGGCCACCGGAAAAGGTATAAAGACCGGGGTCAAATAACTGCTCGATAAGATTAAAATAAGTCAAACTCCGAACTGGAAGTGGGTATTTAATTTTTGGCTCTCCTTTAGCACTAAAAAGTGTTTTTAGATAATCTCCTGCTAAATGCTTATTTTTCATAGATGCTACACAACTGTAATTATTGGGGGTCGAATCTGTGACTTCCCATCCTTCATTGAATGCTTCTTTACCGTTCTCTGTACTTATAAATTTCACTTTATTTAACAAGCAAGCAGGTATGCCATCAATTCGGTCTTGAACAATATTTACTGCCCCTAAAATTGAATGGCGGTCCCATGTTGACGATAAATACTTCTCTATTATTTCATGTTTATTTTTCATAATTTGTCACTCCGGTTTATGTTTACTTCAAGCATCAAGATATCACTCAGAAAACATAAACAAACCGAAAAAAAACACAACCTAAAATCGAAAATAACGTAACACAAACTACAGGCCATTCAAAACAAGGAATAAACGCAATAAAAACTAAAGACACTAAAAACTAATAATATTGACATCGTTAGTTTTGTTCAGTAGTTTATTTTAAATTGGATACTAAATGATATTTGTAGATAATGGGGTTTTGAGCTTTGGGTACACACAAATTAACTAATTCAAATAAAGAAGCATTAACGGATCCAGTTAATATTGCGCTTCGCAACCTTCTTCTCTATCGAATTGAGGTTTCCATTATCAATAGAGGGTTATGTTACTTTTTCGCAAAAAAAGAGTACCAAGAACTATTTCAAGGATTGATGGCATTAGAGAGTTTTATTAATCACACCCCTAGCCTAAGTGGAACTAGGGGCAGTCTAAGAAGCTCTAATAATATCCTGACAAATACATACCCATTCATTATTGAGTTGAACAATAAGCTTAACCACCCAAAAATACCTTTGGAACAATGTTTCGCCCCAAACAGGTTAACAAAGGCAGAGTTAGATAAGTTACAAGAAATATTGACTAGTATTAACTGGAAACTAAAATCTGACTTTAAAATGAACTCTTCGGCCCCTTTTGATTTCTATCAATGGCTCAATAAATATAAAGAAGTTTACGCATATAATGAAAATTCTATTTTTAGTAATGTAAATTTTAACTGCAATACTCTCCAACCAATTGTCAAAATAAAACAACGTGCTGATGACTTATTAATTAAAATTAAGGAGCTTGAATTTAATAAAAATAAAGTAGCTGATGTGGAAATGTTAGTTGATAAAATCTGTGCTATTGACTCTATAGAGTATGAAAGTGGAAATTATAATAAAAAAGCTCACCGATTAGATAAACCACTCGACTTAGCAACGGTTAAAACTCAAACTCGCGACGAGTTTTTAAGGGATATGAAAAATTTTTATATAAAGACCGCCACACCTCATCAATGGCTAAATAAAGAAGCTAAAAATTTTTCTATTTGGTTTAACAAACACAAATACTTTATCAAATCCGAAAAGACACTAGCTTCAACACTTCTAGCTTGGCACTTACATGAAAAAGCGTGGCAGAATAACGATAATCAACCTAAAAAAAGAAGTGATGAAGAACTTAACCAACTTTTTAAAAACTTCAATTTATCGGCCATGTGCAAAAGTGAAATAAATAAACGTACTGAGTTTATAAAACGTATAAATGAAAAAATAAATATTTTCGAAAAAACATTTCAAGGAAAGTACCTCTCTTCCAAAAAAAGTAACGATCAATCAAGAGAAAGGTACAGGAACATTCTTGGCATTTACTGGGACTATAAAAAAACTCACATTAAGGGCTTAGATAAACATCCAAATATCAAAGGTGAGTTTTCATACTTTAGAACACAGTTTTCTGATTGGTAGTAATAACGATAATAAGGTCGAAATGAATGTTAATCAGTAGGTAGTCCTATGCCTTCAAATAACTCTCGTTCGATACACCAAGTTATTGCAAGCTGATCAAACTCAAAGCTATCAATTGAAATTGATGAAAAACCATCAATTTCAGCTAAAACTACCGGGTTATCATTAACTTCTTTATCGCTTCCTTCTTGGTAAGCAATAAAGCTATCCTCACTATGAATATGCTGTCTTTTTTTCATATTATCCCTCTGGGTTACCAATTATTAAGAGCTAGCTTTATTACAGTTAAAGGTCATGCAAAACTCGATATGTAGCTTCAAAATCACTAACTGAAACACCTATTTCTTTTGCAAATTTCTCTCTATTTTTACCAAGTAGTTTTCTTGAATAATAAAGGGCTTCATATGAATTTTTACACTCTGATAGATGAAACTCTTTAGCTTCGTAATATTCATCAGATACATTCTTCACTTCAAGAAAAATATCCATTACTTTTTGTGCAATGTGATTTAGTTTAACAGCCATAACATTCCCTACTTATAAATAAAACCGACTCTATTACCTTAGTTACACCAAAGACAAACGCCAACAAAAAAACGCAATAACCTGTTGTTTTAATTGAAAATTATAATATAACACAATATTTATTAATTTTTTCCTTCAAACCAATCATTTATGGGTTGTTAAATAGTTATGTAAATAAAACCAAACTTTATCTTAAGATTAATTTTCCCTAAGAAAACCCACCATCATCAATATGCTTTAGGTATCTTTTTACTGCCTCAAAGCCTCCATTATCAACTTCTTCTTGTGCAGTTTTGTTAAGTGCGGGAATAACTTCATTTTTATACCAATCTAGCGAAGCTTGTTCAGAATTAGTCCACCCCTGAATGAAGTTTAAAATATATTCTTTTTGTTCATCTCGAGTCATCTTCAATCTCTTTTCCTATACCACAACGGCATTAAGCATATTAAGTTTATTCATTGAGTTATTTGATATTTGATACAACTCAAAATCTTTAATTTCTAATTGTTCATGTTTAAACTTACCAACAAAGTCCATCAAATATTCCTCTTTAATAGGCCCTAATGTTCCCTTCATTTTTACAGGTGTTTTTTCAGAGATTTCATGTTGAACTAACGATCCAGTAACTTCTAGTTCAGGTGCTAGTTCAACAAAATCTTTAACAAAATGATCATTCACATCTTCTGCTTTATCATTGGTAATATCCGTAATTAACTCTTTAGTCATTTGAGTAAACTTAACTTTAGATAGCCCATCAGGAATGTCTTGAGCCACACGGTAAGCGTATTCTACTAGCTCTGGTGCAGCAGGCATGAATAAGAAGGCTTCTTGGTTTGAAGAGTTTGTTATTCTTAATATACGACCTAAAACTTGTCGATAGTACATTTCTGTTTTAACGTTCGAAAGGTAGCAACAGACTTGCAGCCGTGGGATGTTAGTTCCTTCTGATATCATACCGACACTAATAATCCATTTATCCTGGTTGTAACGGAACGATGTAATTAGGTCATTGGGGGTGTCCTCATCGCTAGTAACAACAAGAGCCGTTTGTCCAAAAGTTTGCCTTAATACAAGCTGTATTTGCCATGCGTGAGAGATTGAACATGCGACGATTAACCCACCTGCATTTAGATTAGTGGTTCGAATATTATCTAGCTTACTATTGGCCTGATGGAATAAATTCTCAATGACACTTTCGTTGGTAACGACCTCAGAATATGGAATAACCCCCTGAGATAAAAGATCTAAAAAGCTAGCAAAGTGGCTAGATTCATCGCCATCAACAATTGTTATTTGATCATTATCTAATACGACGACTTGTGGAATACGACAAACATTATCTCGAACAGCCTCTTTTAAACCATATACAAAATCACACTGAATTTTTTTCGATTGATTACAATAATCTGCAAGTACGATAGGTAAAGAATCAGAACGCCAAGGTGTACCTGTTAACGCTATTGTGTAGGCTGCGTTTTCCTTAATGGTTTCAATTATCGATTTACCCCAAGCGTTAGCATCCTTAATATTAGATCCTGCACAATGGTGAATTTCATCAAAAATAACATATACCCTATATCTGTCAAATAACCGCCATACACTATCATCTAACGTGTTTAGTCCTTGGTATGTATATGAATTTCCCATAGCTCCAATTGTGCCATCAAAATGAGCTTGAAACTGTTCACTTAAAGCTTTTCCAAAATCTTGTGCAACAATAGAAGATGGTGAAAAACAAAGTACTAGATCAATCATGTCTAAATCATACAACTTTTTAGCAAGCACTGAAGCCATAAGAGTCTTTCCTGCACCTGGTGTTGCGAGTGTTAAAAAGTGTTTTTTAACATTTTTGTAATTTGAAATTGCTGAGTTAATGCACTCAGACTGCCAATTTCTTAGTTTCATATGATTTATGTCTCAGTTGTATTTTTTAAAAGTTCACCAATAGCATTAATTTTTCCCTTCAAAATATGATTTCTTTCTTGTGCTTCTATGTACTTAGCTTTCAAGCTGTTTTTCATGCTTGGGTACTTTTCCCATAATGTAAGATAAAGCTCTAATTCACCTAGCCCCTCTAGTAATTCCACATTGTGTTCTCTTAAACGTGTAGATAGCTCTTGAGAATAATGGTGTCCATCATTTTCATACCCATCCACGCTTATTGGTGAGTTAGCTAATTCCTTAAAATAGTTATGATCGAATAAATCAGTTTTTGAATAACGAGTCAGCTTTTTCTGTTTAGTTATGCTTTTTGACAGCCAGCCCTTTTTCACTAACTTTAAAAGCTCTTCATATACAAAGCGGCGTACAAAAACAGGATCTAATAGCTCATCCTGTTTAATTGAGATATATGCAACCTTTACTTCAAGCGCAGAAAAAAGATCTATATTCTTTAACGCAATTATTGAGCTTATTACTTTATCAGCCATACACACCTTAAAATATCGTTTAAAAACCACATAATGTAGCCAGTAAGCAACATTATGTGGATTATAAGCTATACATTATGTAATTCCAACGTGTGAAAATAAGTCAATTCATTCTTAGAGAAATTGACATTGCAAACCAAAGAGTTAGCCAAATTGTTTGGTAGAAATATTAAAACTGCCAGAGTAAAAAGAGACATTAATCAAGAACGATTATGTGAGCTAGCTGATATCGATCGCAGTTACTTAAGTCGCATTGAAAATGGGAATTGTAAAGTTGCTCTTGAAAAAGTGTATGAAATAGCCGCAGCACTTGAATGCCCACTATCTGAAATATTGCCCGAGGTTAGCGGAGTAAAAATTAATTAGATTTAAATTCACCTAAATTTCCCCTAAAAATTAGTATCAATCCCTCTTGGTTGCAAAACTTCAGCTCCTATCAAGCATGGAATATGACGCTTGGGGTCGAGGAAAGTGATTAGTTGTATATTTTGATTCAGTTAATCAGTAGTTCATTTGTTGACCACTACCGATAGCCTTGTGCTTGCTAGATGTTGAAATTCAGTAATGCTGTAATCGGCTATGATGGAATGATATGGCCCTATTTTTTACGACACTCTTCAATAAAAAAACTATTCGGCGAAGCCGGTTGGATGACTTTGTTAGATATATCATCAGTAAACCTATTCGATAGCTGTTGCATAATTTCGTCTAACACTAAATTTGCACTTCGATTTGTATCCACAAAAATGAATGTGTTGTCGGCTATGTCCGTATAGAATTTTTGCCAAAAATCAACGCTCTGTTTTTCGATAGAAAGTAAGTCATAACTATCAACAATTTTTTTTTTAATAATACGATTTCTTCGAACTTCTGTAGGCGCAGACAGAACTATAACAAGATCTGGCTTTATTACCTCTGAGTAGTCATTATTTAGGTTAAAACATATGCCTTTTTCGAAAGATACATCATTTCTCAGGTACTTATAACCAGTAGCGGATGGCACATACCTATCAAATAATAAGGCGCCACTATATCTAGTATTTAATTTAGTTTTAATAGCATTGATGTAGTATTTGAATGATAGCTCTGGATTAGCGCGCTCTTCCTCAGTAATTCTGCCTAATGAATCTATTGGCCATAATCGGTTGCTGACTCCTAACTTATCAAGCTCTTTACTAACAAGCGACGAGAACGTTGTTTTTCCCGAACCATCCATTCCTTCAAAAGCAATTATGAATTTATTCGACATTGTAAGTATGAATCTTGTTTACGCTTATTTTATTGAACATGTCTAACTGCCTAATCTTCTTCTCTAAAAGAATCATATCATCAAAAACGTTCCCAATTAGGGCATCATTTACTCTTACAGATCCATTTGTATCAACCAGTAAACAGTTCCCATCACCGACCTTATTAACTATTTTACCATGATAAACTTTTTGTAAACTTTCACAGACTTCTGAAATAAATTCAGAGCTTGTTTCAAATTTACTCGAACTTGTTAAAGATCTGAAATTATTCCTCGTAAATTGATAAAGTTTCCACTTGTCGATAGACAGGTCATTTTCCTGTATGTCTCTTGCCAGTTTTAGTAAAGAGGATGAATTAAAGCTGCTAACCAATGATGCTAATAGAACTTTAACTTGGGGATGGTGCTTATTTATAAGGCGTATATTATCTATTGGCTTTTTCCATTTTTCAGCTTCGACATATTTATATTTGGGTGCTGATGGTCTCATTTTTTTTACAACTGATTCAGACGCGCCATCTATTGAAATACCAACCCACTCAAACATTCCAATTACATCTAGATACTCATCAATCAACATACCATTAGTTCTCAAGATGATAGGAACATCTTTGCTCGTAGCGACTTTCACTAGGTCTCTGAAGTCCTCATGCAACAGAGGCTCTCCTCCTGTGAAGCCAATAGAGCTATTACAATGGTTTGCAAATTCAACCACTCGAGCAAAAGTTGCTTTATCAATATCTCCTTTACTAACATCTTCACCGAAACAATAAGGGCACCGGAAGTTACATTGACCTGTAACATATAGGTCAATTACAGGAAATGGTATGTGTCTAGATTTCATTAGCCATGGATTCCAAGTTTTCAGGTTTTGCCTCTATAATTTTACAAATTGCCTTATCATCTAAATCAAATATACTATGCAAGTTAATACTGTCATTTTTGTAGTCACTGATCGCATCATCTTCTTTTCTAGTAAAAAGAACGTAAACATCATCAATCTGAAGCCCGTTTTTTCTTAATATAGAGCAAGATTCTTTTAGAATACTTCCGCCAGATACTGCGTCATCAACTAAAAATCCTCTTTTATTGCTGGGCCTTCGGATTTCGCTCAATCCGTCAATGTCAACTTTTTTACCCCCAAGCTCCCACCTGCTATCATAATTAACAATAACTAAAGGTAGAGAAAGAAAGTTAGATATCAAATAACCTAAAATCGAATTACCGTTTCTATTAACAGCTATAAAATCGTATCTCTTATTATCATTTTCAATGCTATCAAGTATAAAGCCTGTCAAAATGTAGCTGAGCATTGTTGCTTCTGCACTATTTGGAAGAATACTTCTTAAATTGATATAGTATTCATAATTACTTGGTGACTTTAGCCCTACTTTTGATGGAATATTTTTTGAATTTTTTTGTATTATATGTATTAATCTAGAGCGGTAATCAGCAGAGTTCTTTTTAATTTCAGAATCAATGAAATTCTTTGTTAGTATTGAATATATACTTTTATTCTCATCAAGCACTCTGTAAATACCAGTATCGGAAAGTGTCTCTACTATAGATGAGTCAACAACTTCCTTAATTTTTTCGCCAAAATGTCTTTCTAGAATTTCTTCAAGAACTCCCCCATGATTTATTTTTATGTAATCAATGGGCTTGTTAATAATCAAATATAAATTTTTAATCCCCTGAATATTTGTAAGCACGATGAAAGCAATAAGTGACAAAACACCTGCGACGTAGCCCATTATTTCCACTAAATCCATATCTATCCTTAACTATGTTATGCGAGAAAAAAATTAACTCTGTTATAAATAGAAAGTTGGCTTGTAAGAAAGCAACTTTCCGTTTTGTATTTTTTGAACCGATTATTACATAAGCATCTTTTTGGAAGGACTTAATTCATTTTCGATTAACTTTTGATGAGCACTCAAGAGTAAAGCCGAACAAACTTATGAGGCAATTTTAGATAAGTCTAACATGATCCATCATTTTTCAGATGAACAGCAACGTTACCACAAAACTTATAGGTAAAACAGTTAGTTAACGGAAAGCATAACATTTTTCTTTGTACAGAGATAAATGATTATTTCTTACCTATACGTGTTATTTTCGCAAATTGTGGTTGTTGCTCAAGAATAAGCAACTCAGCTACATCAGGATGAAGCATATTAATGGCATGTTTAACCTGTTCAATCGCGTTCTTCTCTTCAAGTGATTTGACTGCCGATTTAAGTTGCCTGACTTCTTCAACTAACATGTCTTTGCTACGTGCAATTGGCCCTCGGCTATAAGATTGTTTTGATTTAAATATGCGTTTATCTTTTAAGTCCGCAAGATCTTTATTTACTTTACCTAAGTAACCAGAGTAATCTTCAGAATATGTTGATGATGTTATCAGAGTAGAGATTGCAATGTCGATAGCCCTTGCAACCTCTCTCGCAGCAATATGATAGGTCTTTTTAGTTTTAAAGTGAGTTAGCTTGGAATGCTTGTTAATATACAAAATTCTTTCGCCTTTCAGTCTCACTGTTGCTCTATAAGCAGAGTATGATGCGTTGTTTTTACTTGCCCATTCGGGCATAAAATCTTCAACCGCTTTTTTTTCGGATTCATCAGCCAAATCCTTAAAATAGTCCATAGTTATATCCTACGCTGCTTTTGCATCTTGGTATTAAGTGATTTCGACAAATGATATTAGCTGTCCGACTTCAGTGGTCTTAGATGATTGTGTTGCATAAAAATATGAAGCTTTCTTTAAAGCAGCATCATAAGCTTTCAAAATGTTATGTTTTGGATTTAACTCAGCAATTCTTTTTCTTGCATTGCCTACAAATGAAATAGAAGGATCAACAAGTGACCTAGGTATATCATTTAGGTGTTCAGAGGAAAGCAAGTCAATATGCTGCCAGGAAAATTCAATTATGTAATCGATATTTGAGATGTTAGCCATAAAATTAATACAACCGAGACACAGTTCTGGCGTTGCGTTATGAGGATTGGCTTTTTCATCTATCGCACATTTAGCAAATTGAGATGTAGATAGTCGGTTGATGCAATATCCCCAAGGGTTAGCCTTTACAGATATAACATCTGTTGTTGCAATCCTATCAATGATGGCTTCTGCTGCTTGAAATGTTGTTACAGTAGTGTTCTTGAAAAGTCTCTTCAACAGAGTGTGGTACTTTCCGGAGGTCTTAGAACCTTGATTTCTTAGCCAGTTTTTCATCAAAGAACTTACCAGACTAACCTTTAACTGCTGATGAATATTAACTTCAGCTTTGTTAGCGATATAAGCAAGCCACATCGACTCGGACACATGCTTGAAATTGCTTCTAATCATCCATCCAGCATCACCATCGAATCTCCTAAAAACAGCCTCTGCCCACATATGTCTAAAAGAATGCGGTGTCGGATATATGCAGTCAATATATAGGACGGCTGATAGCTCACCATTTAATATTTTAAGATCATCATCTGAGCTTTCAGAAATTCGATTGTTTATTTCTTCTGGTATGTTTTCTTTGAACATATTGAGAACTCTTTGATCTATATAATAATCTTTACCCTGAAGGTAAAGTTGGTAATTTTTTAATGCATGGCGTTTAACTGAGATACCAGTCTTAGTCTGCATATATGAGACTAATGGAAGTTCATCCTCAACTCTTTTCTTTGTTTCACGAAGCAGTATACTTCCTTTTGCATATTGCCATTCTGCAGAGTCTTTTTTCTTAGATAATTCATCTACCAATAAAGCCTCTTCCTCCGTTAAATTTTCATGTTTATTATTTAGCTCTTCAAGTTTATCTATTTCATTAAGTGCTATAAATGGCTTGTAATGATTTGTGAAATTAAACCAGTTTGCAGTTAAAGCATCGGTCAAAATATTCGATGAGACTTTTTTGCTAGTAAGCTCATCTGCGATATTATATGTCTCTGAATAAATTGCTGGCTCATCACATTCTGGGTTGTGAAATTTCGATAAAGATCCTATCAATTCGTATGTCTTCTGGGTTATTTCACGATCTAAACTTGTTCCTTTTTGTGTTTTAAAAACATGCCAATGGATATTGTGACGATAAGGAAGAGCGTACTGGTCTATTACATCGTTATTAACAATGTTCGATATAGCTGACTTTGGGAAACCAAACTCACTCTTTCTCCATCCTGTGAATGCAGCAACACAGGATATTCCGGCTTTCTTTACCTTCCTAACAAAATTAAGAACATCTCTACTCGAATTTCTTTCGTAATACTCGCCGACAAACTGTTTGATATAATAAGCAGTAGGTAGCTCAGGTTCAGGGACTTCTTTTGACAGTTTAAGAATAATTTTCTTTAAAGTCGTTATAGTTATGTCGAAATTAGAGTTTTTGATAAATTTGTGTAATTCAGGATAATCCTTATCATCTAAAATAAAAAAAAGTATATTCCTGAGCCTTTCGACTTCTGCAAGGTGGGTGAGCCTTTCTTCATCAATAGAGATATTAATCATTGAAGCGACCCTTGTCACTGTTTCATCTTTTAATATGAACTGCTTGACTAATATAGGTCGAATAAAATCTACATATTCTTTTTTTACACGTTGTTGGAGGATGTCGATCTTTGAACGATCAAAGGTCTTTAAGTGGCGGTTCTCTTTTATATCAACTTGAGTGAGCAATCCGTATATCATAGGAACTGTATTCTTATGAACGGTGTAACCGACCGTACCGAGAATATCTTCTCTTTTCGAATCTACGTGATTTAATGCAAGGGCTATAGGGTAATTCTCTTCATAGTAATCTTGCAAAAATTCAATGTAATGCCTACCGTAATCAAAAGTGAGGTTATTAAAAGATCCTCCTGCCATCCAATCTTTATAGGTTATCTCACCGATTGATATAATTTCGAGAGCTTCCTTAAGGTATTTTACCCCCTTAGTTTCAGATACATTGCTGACTTTAGAAAACTCAACATTATAAAGACTGAGTATATGTGAAATTCGCTGAATAATTTTTGGCAAGAAGTAACAACTTCGCCCACCTCTTGGGGTTAATCGTTGGATAATCTGAGCATTATTTTTGTCATTTTTGTGCCTCACAACCTTATGCATAATGTAGTATGAGTAAATATCAGTTAAGTCTTCTTTTTTTATTACTGAAATATCATTTGTTTGCATATATATAAAGAGCATAAGAACGAAATCTGAATGTTCTCTTAGTGTTGATGAGGAAGGGCTCTTAGGAAATAAATGAAGCAAAATAAGCTTAATTATCAAGTCCGGAGAAATATCAATATTTTCGAAAAATACAGCACTACTTTTCAGTAGCACATCATTACCTTGATGATACAAGGTAAATTCACCCGTTCTTCCTTTTAAATGCCACTCATTCTTAGATAAATCATTATCTATACTGTTGAATGCATATAGTCTCTCTTGAAGATCTTCAATAATGTTGTAGTCTGCTTTTAATGCGTGTTTCATAGTGACATTCCTGCACGTATTTGATTATCAAATAATCTTGGAAGGACTTTTAATTTCTTAAGACGCTCATATTCATTAACTGACTTGCTAACTAATTTGGGCTCAAACTGGCTTAGGCAGTGATGCATCCATTCAACATTAATTAATAATGTTTTCTCGAAAAAGTCTCTATTTGCATCCATTAGCTTTTTACCATAGGTGTCTGCCTCATTAATGTAATGAAGCATCGTTATTGCAGTTTGCTCATTTTCAAAAACTAAAATATGGTCTTGATCTCGATCTTTCTCTTTTTGTATTGCCTCGCCATATCGATTAACTCTGACATTTTCTGAGTTTGTGTTTTTGAGCACCTTTGTCATTAATCTCTTCTCAACAGACTCTCTGTCGATAAAGTCTACTACAGGCTTAAGCGCTTTTGACTCTATATCACACATGACCATCCTCGTGATCCTACCAACCTGATTCACCCAGTCCTTATTATCATCTGTTAGATATGAGAGTTTTTCAGTATTGGATTGATTCGAATTCTGATTAACCAAGTCTTCACTTCGATACATATCACTTCTTGAATAGACACTTGTATTTTTAATGTGCGAAAGCTTAAAAAAGTATGATGGCAATGGCTCTTTAGACATCGATACATAATCTTTTCTAGTGATATTTTTAATATCCAAAGCACCTTCGGAACTGTTTTTATCAAGTCTTTCTGAATCATATAAAAATGACATAGCGTTGATGAATATTTTACCCGCCCTCATCCGTTTAAATTCGATATCCAACCTTGTTTTCATGTCAATGTTGAGCATCAGTAGTTTTGCAAAAACAGCTTGAAAATGATTGTAGTTGTAGGTTTTATTCTTGTAAAAAGGGTTCACGAAGCTGGTAGCATCGTTTTTACTCATTTTAGTGGAAGTAAATAACTTATCTTGATCTAGTGGTAGATTGTTAATGTATGCTAGAGCTGCTCTAGCTATAACGCTAGAGCTTTTAAGTGTAGGTGGTTTATATTTTCTTCCTGCTCTGCCTTTTAGATAATCTATTTCAACCTGCCTGACGTTACCTTGAGAGTTTCTTTTGACTGCAATATGTCTTCGGGTTAGTTTGCCAACATCTTTTGGTTGTATAGCAAGTGATGCACATAAATAAGACATCAAGACCATTTCCGTCTCGTTAACTTTTTCATAAAATTGCAGAGGGTTTAAGAATGGGAAATCACTGTGATTTTTGTATAGCAAGTTATCATATAGGATTTGGTAGTTATCGCTGCTCTCGCTACACTTTAGAATGGCTTCACCAATCCCTGTCCTGTGTTTATTTAATGAGCACTCTGTAAGGATAAAGTTTTTAAGTGTGCGTACCTCATTTTCAGGCTTGCTAAGGATTCCTCCTATAAAACGTATGATACGTTTTTGTTTATCTCTGCCACTGGTTGAATTTGGAATATCACAATAGAGCTTAGTTAAGTCAGGGTGTTCTTCTAATTGTTTTCTAGCCTCCAAAACATAAATAAGCATTGTTCCTACAGTTGCCTGAAAAGATTTTATTAGTCTCTTGGGACTTTCCAAAAGAAGAAATTGATCACCCATTAATTTTCTTAACCACGGGCTGTTTTCTACAAACCAAGCAGTTAGAGAGACAGATTCTGTCTCCTCATCTTTGGATGGTACAAAAGCAGACAAAATTAACTGTAATTTTCTCTTTTCCTCCGAAGAAAACCGATTCGAAAATATTAGCTTTTTAACTACACTATTGATTACTCTACAACTAGTGCTTTGAGGCTTAATACCGTAGGTTTTAACCTCCCAACTTTCAAAAGCTTTTAGAATATTCACATTAAGATCTTTAGCTTGATTTATGAATTCAACTATTCTTTGAAATGACTTATTCTTGGGACTTTTTGATTGATGGGCTTTGTAGTCGTCCGTGAAAAAGTAAAGCTTTATTGTTTTAAGTAGCAATTTGGAAATATCATGATTATTGGTAACTGGATATATAACTTTTCCATCAATCACCAAATTATTTGAATCGGATAATAGAGCATTAAATCCATCTTCATCTTCGACATCATCTGATGCATAAGGTATTTTTACTTTTTTTATAGGCATATTATTCCCCACCTTCTACATCTAACATTGTCTCTCTTAACCTGATATACCTTGTTGTGACTTCTGCGGGCTTGCCGTTTTTTCCTAATTTGTGCCCTAATCGTTGCGCAACCTTTATCAGAGCAGCACTTTGAGAACGGGTTTCTTTTCCTGCCTCATTAATAATCTCGGAATGATAAAGCTCTGTAGCAAAGGTATGACGCAGGTCATGATACGAAAGAGACTGATCCATCCAGTCAACCATAGCTCTGTATTTCGCGAAGACGTCAGTCCCTAACCTTCTACTTATGGGCTCACCAAAATACCTTCGATCATCATTTAGTAATAATGCATCAGGATCACCTTTATCAATAATTTTGCTCAGCACAGCAGCTCTTTCGGTGTAGTAATAGTCTTTCATTGCTTCTAGTAGTTGTCGATCGAAAAATATCCAACGAGACCTTTGACCTTTTGTATATCTACCATGAAGCCAGTATTTGAACGTATTTATGTGAGACTTTTCTGGATCATCTAATTGTTTAAATAGGTCTAACAAGTAACCTTTCTCTTTATTTTTGTACTTTAGAAGAAGCCCTGTATTTTCTTTTGTTCTCATTCCAACTTCAAAGCCATTCCTTAAAATTAATCGGTCTCTCTTGTTCGTACATTTATTTAAGAGTGAGATTCTTTCTTCTGTGCTTATATAGTTAATTTTATTCTGGCTTCGATTATTATCAAAAGCTTCCTTTTTTGCTTTTCTTGTGACCTTTATATTTAAAGGATTCACCAACCCTAACTTAGCCACAAAATTGAAGTAGGATTTAATAGATGCCTGATGCACCCCAAGAGAAGTATCAGTCAATGTTTTAACTAGATGCTTATTGAGATAATCACGAATAAAGCTAGGCTTGAGTAAATAGGTATGATGGACACTAGGAGGTAATTTTTCGTCTGATTCAGCTTCTATATACTCAAAGAACTTGTAGACATTGCCGATATAACCATCAATTGAGCTATCTGCTATTGGGTCTTCGTATAGCTCTTTATATATTTCACCATTTTTCTCGTATTCACGATATTTGATTACTTCTCCTGTGTTTTCCAAAAATATCGTATATAGAAGAGGTAAAAGTACAATTGATCCTTCTTTATCAAAAAACACAGTTAAGTTTTCGAATGTATTTCCACTGATATTTATATTTTTCAGGGTTGTTTTTTTCATTTATTTCATCAATTAATTACTTATAAATATGTCATGTGCCCAGAGAACAATTGTAGATTCTAAATAAAGTTGGAAACATCTAAATAAAGTTGGAAACATCTAAATAAAGACGGAAACTAACGAATAATGTTGGAAACAAGATATAGCCGTTATCTAATGATTGATGGTAGAAGATTATTCCATTAAAAATCACGAGGGTTTTTGATCCATATTGTTGCTGGGTTTGTATTATTTAAATCTAAATCAAGCGTAAGACCTTGGTAAAATTTAAATTCGCACTGTTCATCTGAACTTTGATAAATCCACTCTTCGTACTCATACTTTGACTCCTAAAATGTAGTTTTTATATTTACTAATATAACAACTACCTATTAATTCACTAGATGTACTGCTGAGAAAGTCTGTTTTAGATCCGTCATACTTTTTAAAACATGAATTTTTCAGATAAAAAACAGACTAAGAAACCCATTCCTTCGTTAGCGATTATGTAATTATTTAAACGTCGACGGATCCATAAAACGTATTTTCCTGTAATACACAAAACTGGTGTGGGTTCGAAATAAAATCGAAAACTGGAATTATTATGTTTAGGTACGAAAATATCTTTTAAAAAAATTAAGTTAACTTTGATCTATATCGGATACGGCTGAACAACCACATTGAGTTAACAGTCTCCTGATAGCGGACGTTCCTCATAAATTGAAACATATGTTTTTTTGATGGAACTTTTTGTCATGGAGTCAATCAGGCTGATAGACAACTAATCCACCACAGCGGTCGTTCGGAGGTTATAGCTTTAGTTTTTCAGCTAGATGTTAATTATTGCGTCCATTACAAACACTGTCAGACTATAGAGTGCCATCAACTGCTATTCGGTTAATTACCTTCATTTTTACTTTATATTTTAAAGCAGACGTTAGCCATGTCGACCATAACGATAACTTTGATACGATATAGTTCCTCCATGGATAAAAACAAGGGTATTTTGATGATGATTTCTGTCGATAAGTCTTTAAGCCTGAATCTGAACTAAGCCATCTAAGCAGTCGTTCGGAGGTTACAGGGTTATTTTTATAGCGAAACGTTAATTATTGCATCCATTATAAACGCTGTCCGGCCCTTTTGTGCCATAAACCGTTATTCAGTTAATAACCCTTATTTTCAATTTAACTAAGAAAGCAGACGTTAGCTTTTTTACTTTAAATGAAGGATCAGTACGTCTACAGAGGTGGATGTTATTAGCAAAAAACCAGCCCTTCTAACGTTCCCTTAGATACGAAAGAAGACCTTAGCCTTTGCTTATCTAACGACATTTGAACCGATACAAATCAGCCCTGCGTTAGATAATAGAATTGTTCTAAATTTCATCAGAAATCTATAAAGTAAAAAATTCTAATTTGTTAAAAAATAGCAAAGCGGACATTAGATTAATATGAATTTAGCGATTAAAGTTTTTATGATTCTATGGCGTAATGGGGCACTTACCGCCATAGAAATTAATCTCAAAAGGAGCTAATACTTAATAGTTTTATTTATCATAACTATCATCAGGTATAGATTTTCTCTGTTTTTATTGGATCAAACACACTTGAAAATAATGTTTTTCTAAATCAATACCAACAATCATTATGTGCTTGATGATTCCCCTATCAATTGTAATTAATTTGATTATGCTTTATTTGACGTCAATGAGGAGGTGTGTCTGTCACATTACTTATGGTCATAGGCATTTACTTTAAATTTGATCTAATCGTGCAGTTCGTTGACTTTAACTACAAACATAGACGTATATTTTCTGATTAATCATTTTTGAATTACGAACTATCTAGATAAATCTGGGAACACCAATGATCTTGTCTGACGATACAAACTGAGTAGACTTTTTTTAATTTAAAAAGCTCACATATTTAATTTGATATTGGTAATACTTGTAATGATTATTTTATGTTGGTCAGTTGTGTTTGTGTTAGAGGTAATCGCTGTTTTTGATTTTGGTAACTTGTCGCTTCTGTATTGGTAATGTAATTTGGTTGACAATAGAGGACTGACTGGTTAGATTGTAATCAGCAGGGAATAACTAAATGTTTTTTTCGCTTTTATTATAAAAATATTGAATCATTGGGGAAATAAAATATGAAACTGAATAAAATTAGTGAAGCACTTAGTGCTCACTGTAAAGTATCGTTAAATCGTACACTTTGTACAGCAGCACTATTATCACTGATGTCAACATCGGTAAATGCAGCAGATGAAGTTGTTAATACCAAAAAAATAGATGATATCGAAGTCATTGAAGTAACTGGCATATTTGGCAGTATGAAAGCAGCAGCACTCCTTAAGCGCACTGATGGAAGAATTGTTGATGCTATCGTTGCAGAAGACATTGGTAAACTGCCTGATAATAACATCGCTGAAGCATTGCAACGAATTACAGGTGTATCAATTAATACTGATTTTGGTGTGGGTGACAGCGTTTCTATTCGTGGCCTGCCTCAGAATAGGGTTGAATTGAACGGTCGATCTACTATCGGAGATTCACGTGACGGTATAAGTTTACAAGATTTTCCATCAAGCTTCTTAAAAACAGTAGAGGTTGTTAAATCTCCTACTGCGGATATGATTGAAGGTGCGTTAGGTGGTACCGTAAGCATGAAAACTGTTCGTCCTTTAGAGTTAGATAAATTAACCGGTGCCATGTCTTTAGATGCAGAATATGCGGATAAGACTGAAAACTGGGCGCCTATTTTTAGCGGCTCTATCGGCGATAACTGGGATCTAGGTAGTGCAGGTTCATTTGGTGCTATTGTCATGCTTGCCTATCAAGATCGTGAAATTCGTCAAGATGAATACATTGAACGTTCATTATTTAAAGACATTGATGTAAATGGCCTACCAGGAAACCCAGACAACGGTGAGTTTATTGTTAGAGACCAGCATACGGTTGAGCAATATGTTGAAAACCGTGAACGTACCGCATTAAACTTATCACTTCAGTGGGCTCCTGAGTCTGGTGATGGCATGGTGTACCTTGATTTAAATGGTACCAAGCGTTCTGGTGAACAAGCAGGCACTTCAATTATTGGTGTTGCTGGCTCGTTAGTTACTGACTCGAGCACTACGGCAGACGGTACAGGTCAAATTAACAATTACACCTTAGTTGGCGATTTTGCTATTCCTAAAACGTACAGTGATTTTCGTGACACAGAGTCTTTTTCTCATGCACTTGGTGCTGAGTGGAACCTCTCTGATAGCATAATGATTTCAGGTGAAGTCTCTATTGCTTCTTCAGAAAGCACAAGACCTGATTCTGAGTTTACTTTACGACCAATTGAAAAATCGTCGTTTGAGAGTAGTGGTGGAGTAGATCTCGTTACTCACAAATATGACGGTATCTTCTCTCAATCAGGCGATAAATTACCTAGTATCATACACTCTGATCCAACAGCATATACTAATCCAGATAACTTAGCGTTACGTACTTTTAAGAGTGAATTAAAAAACACCAATAACGAAGAAACCGCGGCACGTTTTGATATTGTGATGGATGAACCTTTCGGTTTTGATTGGTTATCTCAAGTAAAAGCGGGTGTTCGTGTTACTCAACGTGATTACGACTATGAGCAATATAAAGTAGAAGTTAAAGACATTTATAAGAAGGCTTTTAATGACTCTGACGGTTCTCTAGCGACTTTATGGATAGATGATTACAATGCCGCCTTCCCTGGTAGCTTTACCACCAATACTTATGCAAATTCTTTTGACCAAAGAGGCCTGTCAGGTCAAAACGATTTATTAACATCTGCTATATACAATGGTTTATCTAACCCTGCCAATGTTTATAGCCAGCTTCAGTCGTTACTAGTAGGCACTAATTTAGCATCAACAGGTAGCCTTCGCGATAACCAAGAATTTCAAGACAGTGCTTTTCGCGAAATATCTGAAGATACCGCAGCAATCTACCTTTCAGCCTACTTAGATTTTGATGACATTAGTGCCATTATCGGTGGTCGTTATATACAAACAGATCTTGAATCTTCTGTTTACCTTAATGGTGATAAGATAAAAGGTACCAATGATTATAATGACTTTCTACCAAGCTTGAACGTTACTTATACGGCTAATGACGACACCTTAGTTCGTTTTGCTGCTGCTAAAGTTATGCGTCGTGCAGATTTTAGTGAATTAAGCCCAGCATTTGATGTAAATAATGACATTACTAAAGCTACCCAAGGTTCTATTGGCTTAGACCCTTACCGCGCTACGCAATTTGATATATCAGTAGAGCACTACTTTGGTGAAGGTAACATGGTATCGTTTGCGGTATTTTACAAAGATGTTGAATCTTTCTTAAGTAGTGAAAAAAGCTGTGTTGCTGATGGCTCTACATCGGGCCAAAACGTTACTGAATGGTACGCTGTTTGTACACTTGATAGTGCCGGTGTAACCAACACTAATATGGAATTCCATACTGATGCTGATGATGCGACAGGTATGGCACATGTGGAAGGTTTAAGAGATTCAGGTCTTACGGGTATTGATACTACAAAAGATACCAATGGTGAATCAGGTAAAGTTCAAGGTTTTGAAATAGGTTATCAACAACACTTTGATTTCCTACCTGGTATTTGGTCTGGCTTAGGTTTAAGTGCAAATTATACTTATTCTGATAGTGAGCAACCAAAAATTGACGGCGAAGCCGTAAGACCATTGTTAGAAATTTCTAAAAATACATATAACATTCAAGGTTTTTGGGAGTACTCAGACTATGCTCTTCGAGTTGCTTATAACTATCGTGATGGTTACTTAGCGACTGAAAATGAGAAGCGAGTGCTTAACTTTTCTGATAACTTCCGTGGCGATAGAGGTCAACTAGATATTTCAGCAAGTTGGGATATTAATGAGCACTTCACTGTTGTTGCCAACGCGACTAACTTAACCGGTGAAGCCTCTGTATTCGAAAATGAATACGGTAGCGCATGGAAATATACAGAAGCAGATCGTCGATACACTGTTGGTGTTCGCGCTAAATTCTAAACCAGAAAAAGAGCCTATTAATAGGCTCTTTTATTGTGTTTAGTTCAGCTATTTTTGAATGCAAAGTAGTTGTCAATGAATACAAAGATTGAAATTGTTTTTGGTTATATAAATATACCAAAGCTTTTGAAGTAATTATGGCTAATCAAGCAGTATATGTAGGGCTAATTTATTTTTACGATATTACCAACAACTATCACTTAACAGTTAAGAGTCGAAATTTGGTAATATCACTTTATTATAAAGTCAGTTATTAGCAATACTATCAATACCCTTTCTTCTATAATAAGATGCAAAAATACAGAATAAAATCAATAAATACAGTTTATTAGCGGCTTGAGTGACTGACTTTAACTTTTAATGCTAGGTAAAGTCATTGTTGCCAATTATTTTTTGAACTTTACGATGTATTATTACCAATACTTAATAATTGGTTGACAAACCTTGTTGTTTTGGTTAGTATTTGATTGTTACTGTAAAAGCTAGTTGTTTTAACTGGTACTGAACAATTAGCTTTTACAGTAACTGGATAGTTTTAAGATTAGTTGAGTTGAAATCATATTTACAACTGTCTCGTTTTAAAGTTTTACATGGTGTGTTCTTACCAAAAAATTAATTTGGTTTATCTTGGTTCGATTACAGGTTGCTTTTTGGTTAGATAGATAGTCTCAAAAGTTGATAAATTCATTTGAAACACAAGTGAAACGAATTTTTTCTCACTTAGATAAACATACAACAATATATTTAGGAATTAGATATGACAAAACCTATCATCGGATTCATCGGTCTTGGCCTTATGGGCGGCAACATGGTTGAAAACTTACAAACACGTGGTTTTCAAGTAAACGTAATGGATCTTAATAAAGATGCTGTTGCAAAAGTTATTGCTCGTGGTAATGCGACTGAAATTACTTCAGGAAAAGAACTTGCTGAAAAGAGTGACATCGTAATGCTTGCCCTTACTACTTCAAAAGTTGTTGAAATGGTAGTTTACGGCGATGAAGGTATCTTAGCGGGTATTAAAGAAGGTTCTGTATTAGTCGACTTTGGTACTTCCATCCCAGCCTCTACTCGTAAAATCGGTGCGGATCTTGCTAAGAAAGGCGCTAGTATGATTGACGCACCTTTAGGTCGTACACCCGCCCACGCTAAAGATGGTTTATTAAACATTATGGCTGCTGGTGACATCGACACTTTCAATAAAGTTAAACCTGTTCTAGAACAGCAAGGTGAAAACGTATTTTACCTTGGCGCACTTGGTGCAGGTCACACAACTAAGCTTGTTAACAACTTTATGGGGATGACTACTGTTGCTGCTATGTCTCAAGCTTTCGCTGTAGCTGATAAAGCTGGTGTTGATCGTCAACAACTATTCGATATTATGTCGACTGGTCCATCTAACTCTCCTTTTATGGGGTTTTGTAAAAACTACGCTGTAGACGGTGTAAGTGATTTAGGTTTTTCAATTGCCAATGCCAACAAAGATTTAGGTTACTTCGTACAAATGGTTGAAGATCTAGGTAGTGAATCGCTAATCGCTCAAGGCACTTCTGCAAATCTTCAAGCTGCTGTTGATGCTGGTATGGGTAATGGCAATGTTCCTGAAATTTTCGATTACTTCCTTAAGCTAGATAAGTAATTAGAATACATTCTGCTGAAATACCATTAAATAAATTCTTTGATGGGAATGTGTAGATAAGACTACACTTTATTTGGCCTCTCAGTTTGAGAGGCCTTTTTTTTTCTAAGAATAGCTAATATTAGAGAAGCCGAAAACCTGTATAATGGCATAGCCTTTGTCGAATTAATGGCTATTGTCTAATTGATAAAAAGTAGCTTGTACATAGTCGCTGCCTTCACCAGTATTGTTTTGATTATAAACACCTGCTTTAAAATACATATATTGACTGCTCTTGTTGTAGCCACTGTTGCTCATATCAACCTATTGAACTACATCATCCTTGTTTTTTCTGATAATAGTCACGGTTAACAAATCACCTTTTACTTGAATTTTATAACTAAAAACTTCGTCTAGTTCAATACCATCAACAGGATCTTTCGCATTACTGGCACGTGAACCAATTAAATCGTACCATTGCTCATCCCCAGTTAAGGGCTCATGCGCCATATAAATTACCCCTCGGGTATTATTAGGTAGTTTTCGGTAATACAGTCTAATGGGTTCGCCTTTAGTGGCATGAATTTGGCCGACGATCACTCTACTAACTTGTTTGGCATCGCCTGTGGTTGTTACATGGTTAACCGCTAAGGTAGCTTCTAAAATACCATCAACACCACCAGATTTTTTCTTGATTTTTCTTTTAGCGCTACCAAATACCCAGTTATTTTTGCTATTACCTGTGGTTTTAATGCCGTGATCTCCCTTTCTTAGCATTTCTCGTAATTCATTGCGGGTATATGAGGTGTTTTTTGAGGTTTTTGGCCCAGTTATTGGTGCATAAAAAACCATGCCGCCATCGGCAGCAGTATAAAATATTGGCTTAACAGATAAGCCTTTAGATAAATAACTCTCTGGCACGTTATCAGCAATACCATCTTTATTGGTATCTACCGGTAAGCTAAGACTCCAATCTTTTAAATCAAAGTTTTTGGCGGAGCTTACGCTAGCATCGAGTGATATAATCTCATTTTGACTGTTTCTAATTTATTCTGCTTGCACATGACTCTGTCCGGCAACAACTAAAATTAATGTTAAGCTCAGTAATGCTTTAAAGGGGGATAACATTATTTTTACCTTTTTTATAGTTTCGGTTTGGATTAAGTATAAATACTGCTAATAGCTGTGACTTAATTTATTGAAAGAATAGTTAATAAATATAGCGCTATTTTGATAAGTTATATCATTATTATCCTAACTTAATATTTACTAGCAATCATTTAACTATGGTCTATCAGCAACAACAGCTTCGTTAGTACTTGAGTTATATGGTAATGCATCAAGTGAGGTACCTACCGCATAAACTGGTGCTTCAAAGTCATCTTCAAATACCAGTATTGTACCTGCGGTATCAGAATAAAGCTTAATGTCATCGATATAATAAGAAGCGTCTACTGTCGCATCATTGTCACCCATTTTGAAAACCAAGTGTTGCAAGCCATCTACAAGCGAAGGAAGCGCATCGTTTTTACCGCTGTCTAATGTAGGGAAGGCGGCGGCAGAAACATCGTTACCATCAATAGACATGGTGATTAAAGGCCCCGTTGTAGCACTTGCACTTGTTGCATCCCAAGTAATACCACATCAACCCAATCCGGATCGGTGAAGGTGTCAGTAACCGTAATACCATCTTGGTTACGTATTACGTAACCGCCATCTTGAATTCTTAATTCAGTTAGATCATAACCACTATTGGTTGAGCTACCATAAAGACCAATATAGGCGTTAATTTTATTATCACTGCAAAATTGAATGATAGTTAACCCGCAACTTTGTTGATGTTCAACGATGCCTTGCCAGTGTTTTATTTTTTACTGTTTATTCATAATTACCTTAGGTTAATGTGCTGAGATAATTATGCGCAAGCTTGATTAATATTGGTATGTGGGGCTAATTACGCGCTTACAATTTAATTAAAAGCTTGATCTAAGGTCTGTTATTTTCATTCACCTATTTGTTCCAATGCTTACAGCTAGATATTTAAAAAAACTCGCTAAACACGAAAAAGATAAAAGACTAAAAAATAGATACTTTGCTATTTATCACTTTAAAAAGAAAGTCGCACTCAAATAGCACGGTCTGGTCTACAAAATAAAAATAAAAAAATGCCGCTATTAATAAGCGGCATTTTTAACACAATGTTTAAAATATTAATCTACAACTGCAAGATGATTAGTCTTCTTGAACTGTTGCTTCGGCAGAACTAGAGTAAATAGTACTAAGATCGTCATCCACAACATAAGTTTCAAAGTCCTCAGACAGAACTGCCGAATCTGTTTCATCAGCAATGACGATATCATCAGCTAGTAATTCTTTTGCTGACTCTTTCGAAGAGCTACCAATACGGATTTGATACGTTTCTGTCGCTGTCCCTGTATTAATCGCAAGATAAGGGCCGTAGAACGTTGCACCGCCATCAATTGACACAGAATAACCTGTAGCAGTCCATTCAAGAACTACATCAATATCAGTATCATCTGAATACGTTAAGCCATCAATGATTTGCTGATCTTTATTTGCATCACGGTATTTAACAGTACCATCATTAGTAAAGATAATTTCACCCGTTAGGTTACTTGAAGAAGCAGAGCCACCGTAAATACTGATGTAAGCGGTATTATCTTCACTAACATCTGGTGTAGCAGTAAAGCCAGAAATTGCTTGTAGCTTAAGGGTTGTAGAAATAGAGCCTTCAGCAAGTGGATCCGTTGTTAAACGTAACTCAGCATCAGCCGTTAATGATGTATCAGCCATTCTGGCAACATTGTTTGCTCCCGTAGCAACAACAACTGTGCCTGTAATGGTGATTGCTAATTCAGCGGTAGTACCATCATAGGATTCAATAGTAAATGTATCGATTTCATTTTCACCCACAACAAGTGCAGCAATAGTGGCGTCAGTGGTATCAAGGGTATAGGTCCATGAGCCATCATCTAATATTGCTAATGTACCGTATGTACCCATTAAGGTTGTCTGAGTAATAAAAGCTTCACCATCATCTGGGTCAAGTACACTTACTGCACCTGTTGACGTTGTCTCATCACCTGCAATTCTTCCAGTTAAACCAAAGAATACTGCTGGCGTAGGTTCTACGGTGCCGTCACCAGCATCAAATACGGTAACTTCTGAGTAGATAGCTAAGCCATACTTGCTGTCTGTACCATCTAAAGTTTCACCTACATCATAACCTTCAAAATCCTCTGAAAATATACTTGTAGTGCCAGCTGTATCAGAAAACACCTCAATGTTATCAACATAAAAAGAACCAAAAGGAATAGTTCTATCATTATCACCGAATCTAAATTGGATAGCTTTCACACCGTCAACAAACCACTGGTCTAAATTGTTGAAATCAGAGTCAACAACAGCAGCAGTAGAAAAAGAACCTCCACCAATCACTTCACCGTCAATAGTAACAGTGAGTTGCTCAGTCGCATCTAAATCCCATGTAATTTCTACGTCGTAAAATTGATCTTCAACAAATGGTGCGGTGACTATAGTTCCAGGGTAAGCATCACTGTCTGTATTTCGAACAAAGAAACGAGGGTCTATTGGAGTTTCACTGCCGTCATCGTTAATTGTAAATTGCTCGCCTTGAATACGTAAATCTATTAACGATTCACTAGAACTACCAGATGAACCATAAAGCGTTATATAAGCATCTTTATTATTTCCATCACTACCAAGAGCAACCTCTTTAGCGAAAGATGCACTCAGTTTACCTTGACGAAGGTTATCAACGCTAAATCTAATCTCACCCGTATCGCCGCCTATATCGCTTATTTTTACAACCTGAGTAAGCGCAGCAACACGAATATCAATTTCAGCAGTGGTACCATCTATAGAAGCGATAGTGATTGAATCATTTACAGAATTACCTAATTCAAGGTTCGCCACAGTATCGTTTTCAGTATTAACAGCATATGACCAGCTACCGTTGGCGCTGATACTAAACGTACCATAATCAAGTGCTACATCAGTTTGAGCAACAATAGCATCTTCTTCAAAGTTTGGATCAATAATGGTTACTAAACCAGTTAATGGATCCGTAGCAGTATTTTGAACAGTACCGCCAAGTTCACCTTCGATGATTGCTGCAACAGGGTCATTGTTGTAACCTGCAGCAGAGCCAATTACGTCAAGTAACGACTCATCAACAGAACTAGCAACTTGTGAAGTAGTTTGCAAATTAGTTTGTGCTGTCTCAAGTGTAACTAAAGACTCTTCAGAAAAAGAACCATCAGCGAGGTCAGTAGCAAGCTCTTCAATAACAGTAGATAAATCTGCGTCTGCGTTGTCTGCATCAATTTGTGATATTAGCGCTAGCACAGAACCATATCTGTCAGCATCTTCAGCACCTTCAGCACCAAGTGCAACAGTACCAACTACCGTAGGAAGTACTTCTGTTATATCAAAACGAATGCCAAAACGAGTATTAATGATTTCAGCTTCATCAGCAAACTGGTTTAAATCACTACCGGCGTTTTGAACAGCCATTTCGGTTAAAGGAGAAACAGCATAGGTAGGTGGTGATACTAATACTTCCTCCCCTTCTTCATTAGTCTCAACTATATTTTCAACTACACTCACTACAGATCTTAGTTGAGGGGCATCTAAGGTTAAACCTGTAGACTCATCCGTATAAGTACCGCCGGTACATGTAATTAAACCTGCACCTTCGAAGTGTACATTACTAAATGTAACGCCACCTAAAACGTCAGAGGTTGCAGTACCTTGCGCAGGAAGAACCGCAGCACCACTATCATCAACTTTAAATAGGTCACAACTTGCACCATCTACAGGACCTTTAATAATGCTAGCAGAAACATTTAAGGTTGGGTTGATAGCAGGTGTAGATGCACCAACACCTTCTGTAAAGCCTGCATCATCGGTATATCTAGCAGAAACAGAAATGACTGAGCCTTCATCTGCTTCGGTAATTGTGTAGGATGTGCCAGTAGTACCAGTTGACCAAACGTAGGTAATGGTGTCTGCTTGAATTCCGTCTGCATCAGTTGCCAATGCTGAGAGCGAGGCGCCAGCGATAAAGTCGCTTCCGGTTATTTCTATGTTACCTCGAGTATTACCATCCAGTTCAGCACTATCATCACCGCCACAACCTACTAGGCCTGTCGCAATGATGAGGGGTATAAGTGATTTATTATTCATTTTTTTACTCCAAAAAGATTTTTTTCTTCAAATTTAGCCTGTTTTATTTAAGTACTAGACTTGGCTAGTACTTAACGCTGATACCTGCGAATAGGCGAGGACCGTAGTCACTCACACTACCCAAGTTACCTTGAGCATAGTAGTCATCAGAACGATGTTCGCTAAACAAGTTTATTGCTGAAAATTTAACTCGAACGTGTTTATTGATTTTGTAAGAAGCACGAGCCTCCCAAACACCTGCCTCATCAACAAAACGCAGTCTTGTGCCGTTAGAAGTGTAAGGTTGGAAGTATTCGCTACGATACTTGTAGATAAGCGCGGTATCAAAATCGCCAATTTGGTAGTAAAGCTGTCCATTGAATACATGCTCAGAAAATCCAGGCACTGAGCCAGGAGGAACAATACCTGCTGTAAGCTGAGTGGTTTCACCCTCTAAATCAGTAGTAAAGGTATTACCGTAGTTACTATCTTCAAATTCAAAGTTTGTATCTGCATAGTTATAACCAAACTTCACACCAATGCCAGAATCCCAACGATACGAAAATGACGCTTCAAAACCTATAAGGTCACTTTTTTCGTCAGTAGTTACTGAATTAGTAATAGGTAAGGCAACTTCCACACCGTCAACGATAAAAGTCTCTAACACTGTTTGCTGTTGGAAACCGCCATTGAATTGCTTGAAGTAAACACCTAACGCTACAATAGAGTCATCGCTCGGGTACCATTCGACAGCTGCATCATAGTTCCATGACATTAATGGTTGAAGATCAGGGTTACCAGAACCATTAGCACCCACTAACAAATCTTCAACTGATTCAGGATCACTTTCGTCATCGGTTTGGAATGTGCGGCTATAACCTAGATCAGATGGATCTGCACGTGACATACCTCGATAAATACCGGCTCTTAGGATAATATTTTCATCATAATCAACTACTAAGTTAAAACTTGGTAATACTTCAGTGTAATCACCACCACCAACAGTCTCTTCAATATCACCGTTTGGTACTAGACTGATCACACCTGTCGCCGGGTCAGTGACAACGTCAAAACTTTCTCTAAAGCCAATAGAAGTGACGTCAGTATTCACTACGCGAACACCAAAGTTACCACGAATAAATTTACCAAACATTTCAGTGTCGTAGTTAAGCATTGCGTAAGCAGAGGTTGTTTTTTCTGTTACATCAATAGTACCCGTACTCTCGTATATAACCTCTGGGTATGCGAATTCGCCACCTTGAGATGCTACTACTGCTTGAGAGAAACATTCGTTATTGTAAGTTGCCCACGAAGCGCCTGTACCGCTTTCTACAACATTATCTGAACTGTCAACATGGGTGATAATATCACCGTCAGAAACACTAGATAAAAAATCAGTTTCAGGGAAGTCAATTTGACAACCTTCAAGTACGTCGATAGCCGATGTTACTGATTCATCTAAATCAAATTGGTTTCTTGAACCATTACCGTTAGTTCCACCATACTGAACAAACGTCAGTTCAGAAACTCGAACGCCAGCTTGAACGCTACTAAAAACATCACTGTTTAGATTATAATGAATATCAACTCGTGCACCCATAACTTCGTTGTCGCGTACATTTTCTCTGTCGAGGCGGGTACGAAGATCACTAGTAAAGTTAGAAATATCAGTAACATCAAAATCCGTTACTGTGAATTCAGGAATATATGAACCTAAATCCCAAGAAAAAAATGGGCGAGAGCTAGTTCTTCCTCGGTTTGATATTTGTAGTTCTTCACGGTTTGTTTCAGAATAGCCAAGGTCAACACTAATCTTTAGATCATCAGAGAAATAATGTTCAACGTTCAATCCGTATCCACGATAGTTTTCTTCACGCGAAAACTGCTCGCCCGCGGATTCGATACGTTCTTCACCCTCCCAATGTAGAATACCGCCAACATCGTTTGTGATCAGGTTTTGACCCGTTACGCCCGGCGTAACACGCTTTTGCAAGAAGATTAAATCATGACGAGATTCAGCTTGGGTACGATCTGATAATTGAGCGTCTAAATTTATTTCCCACTTATCTGAGGGGCGGTATTGTAGAGCAATGAATAAAGAATCTCTTTCATCAGATGTTTCATTTTGACGGAAACTTCGGCTTGAGCCAGTAAATGCGTATGGTGTACCATCATCTACTGCAAGACCTGTGTCTGGATCAATATCAGTATTATAACCTTCGTTACGTGAACCATCGACTCCATCTTCACAATCGCCCGCTGAGCTACGGAAAAAACCGGTATTGGTATTGGTTGGATCATTCAAACATGCCCACAAAGATGAGCCAGTTGGGCTTGAGCTTCGATATTCAGCTTCTGGCTGGCTAATATCTTGACGTTGGAAACCTACACTCACACCAAGTGCTTGACCGTTATCAAATTCAAATTGGTCAACATAACTTAGTGTTCCACGGTAGCCCACATCACCTTGAAGTGAATTGTCAACGTTTGCTTGGTCAGGGTTGTAGTTACCTTTTATTTCAGCCTGAATACGTTGCTTACCAAAATCTAAAGGCTTAAGTGTCTCCAGGGTAATAACACCGGCAACCCCACCTTCAATCATGGAAGCGTCTTGTGTTTTATAAATAGCCACTTTCTGCATAAGCTCTGATGGGAACTGAGAAAAGTTAACTGAACGGTCACCACTACCATTGGTCGCTTCACGGCCATTAATGTGAGTCGCACTTAAGAATGGGCCTAAACCACGAATACTGATTTCAGTAGCACCACCATTTTCACGGTGAGATGATGCACCCGTTAATGTTTCTAGCGCCTCACCAATTGAAAGCGCAGGTAAATCACCAATATCTGAAGCAGATAAACCGTCAACAACAGTGGTAGCTTCACGCTTTATTGCAATTTGGTTTTGAATTGTTCTACGTGTACCAACAATTTCAACAACTTCTATATCATTATCGGCTTTATCTAGATTTTCAGTTTGGGCTTCTTGTGCTGTTGCCGAAAATACAAAAGAGCTAGCTACCGAAGTAATAACGGCAAATTTCACCCATTTTGCTGTAGGTGAAAGCCTAAACTTCCCTGCCTGATGGATGGATTTTTTGTTTTTCCCTAATATTAAGGACATATCGAGTTCTCCGTTTATTTTTATTTCAAGCAGGTTACTGCCACTTAAATTATTATATTTATCATTGCAAACCGGTTCCTGCCATTAAATTATTATATTTATAATAGAGGTATATAATAATTTAAACATACGCAACCCAAACCAAAGTGTCAACCAATTTGTCATAGTGCGCTTACCAAAAAGCATAACCAATAATTGTGGTTACGAGTTACAAATGAAAAGCTGATGGGTTAACTGCGCTAAAACTTATATCCTTTATGCATGTTATGGATATGATAGAAAGTGGCTTGCACATAATCACCATCTGCGCCGTCATTGTTTTGGTTATAAACACCCGCTTTAAAGTACATATACTGGTTACCAGCACTATAACCACTATTTTTCATATCGTAGTGTTTAGTAATATTAGGCTTACCTTCCCTGATTATAGTGACGAACAACACTTCGTCTTTTACGGATATTTTATAAGAGAATTTTTCGTTCAAAGCGATGCCGTCATCAGGATCTGACAAAGTATGAGAACGAGAGCCAATCATATTGATCCAAACATCATCATCACCATTTATTTCATGGGCAAAATAAATAGCTCCTTTGGAGTTGCCTGGTAATTTTCGGTAATATAAACGAATAGGTTCGTCATCCGTGGCATGAATTTGCCCGATGACCACGCGCCCAACCTTTGTTTCATCACCTGTGGTAGATACTCGGTTTATTGCCAAAGTCCCTTCCAAACTGCCTTCAACACCGCCAGACTTAGCTTTCATCGAACCATGCGCACCGCTGAAAACCCAGTTATTCTTAGTCAGGCCACCAGTTTTTATTCGACCATTACCTCTGCGTAACATTTCGCGTAGTTCGGTTCTAGCATATTTTGTATTTTTTGAGGTCTTGGCACCTACGTTCGGGCAAGCGAATACCAAGCCACCATCATCTGCTGTATAAAAAAATGGCTTTAAGTTGAAGCCTTCATCTAATGATTTCTCATAGACGGTATCAGCTTTTTTATCTTTGTTGAGATCGGTTGGCAACGTTAACGACCAATCGAGTAAATCAAAATTCTCACTTGGCTTTTTAAGCGGATCGAGTTTTGACAAATCCCCCAGTAAAACACCTTCGGAAAGGCTACTGTGTGCTTTAGAAACAGGTGTGTTTGTGTCAACTTCCTGAGCATTGAGTGATACGCTACAAAAAGCTAAAACAACAACTAGCGCTTCGAAAAAGTCGCACATTTTCTGCTGTATATGACGATAAGACTTACATGTGTGGATATTGAAAGACTTCATAATTTCCGATCTCTTTGCTGAATCTGTTCGTTTACTTTTCGGTTTAGCTATTTTCGACTCTTATATAAAGTACCTTTACGCTCAGCATATAGTGGCGCATCTGCACAAGAAATTAACTAATCCTGAAAAACGGAATAAAAATAGATAAAACGTTGCTTCTAATAAACACCAAAAAGCTATGATTAATTGCTTTGTATATAATCGTATATAGCTTATCTGGCACTGATACCAGCTCACCAATTTGTTCACATCGGTATTTTTATTATGAAGACAATATAACCACCACAACAACCCATTGTCAACCAAAAAAAAGGATTGGCATTACCATGGTGGTGGTATTGGTTATAACCATGGCGTAACAAAGGCTAAAATATTGGCTTACCATGTTTGTATATGATGAAAAACAAAATTATTACTAATCAACATTACCAATTAATGATGTAATGAGATTACAGCTCAGAGCTAATATCGCAGATTATAAGCTGTACCATGATTCGTATTGTTTTATTTTCTCATTAATGCTCTTGTTAGTTGCTTGCGGTGGTTCTTCAACAAGCACACCAACCACGATAACTACCCCAGCGGAGCAACCTGTTCCCTCCCCATGCTTGGCATTTCCGATCCAATATTTCAAGCTAACTTGTCAGTGACGCAGTGCGACTTTGTTAATAGAAGCCTGTGAAGTGGCCAAACTAGTCAATTTTCCAATAAAATTAGTATGGAGTCGTGAAGACGATAGCCAACACGATTATTACCGCCCGAATAATCGTCAGCGTTTAAGTGCCAATTTAGTTGACGGAAAAATTTATGCATGGCAACACAAAGTAGCTACACTTTCCACAGCTCCATATCACTTCAACCTTGGATATAGAGGACAAGACAAGGTAAGCGCGCAATTAAGCAGTGCGCTTAGCATCCGAAATAGTTGCAGTCAAAGTGTCCCCACAAATATATCACCTGATAACGCTACGGTTCCTAGGGAATTACTTACTTAAGACTGCTACCAGCCATCGTTACACGCGCTTAACGATAGAATAATTGATGTTGCTATTAACGATTTTATTTTCATTATATTTCTTCCCCTACTCAATTTTTTATTAATAGTTATAGATTTCTAAGTGGATGAAATTTTCTATAAAACATTCAACCCACACATAAAGGCTACTAAAGATATCTGGATAAACTTACCGATTTGTCAAGTCAATTCTAAAAATAAAGAAAAACAGGTAACTCAATTGATCAACCACCAGTGTGTTGTCGTGTTAAAATTAAAAAGGCTCTACATCATCATGTAGAGCCTTAACAGGTAAATTTAGCTATCTATGGCAAAATAATACTCATTCACTAACCCGTAGATAAAGAAAGTATGCGTTAACAACAAAGCGATTGATTGCAAGAAATCTAATGGCTATTACGGCCCTTAGCTAGCGTTCAACAATAGACCTTGCCTTAATTCGCCATATAGCCTGTATGACTATTGTCTATTTTATAAAATGTCGCTTGCACATAATCTTTAGGATCACCGGTATTATTTGGGTTGTAAACACCCGCTTTAAAGTACATGTATTGACCACCAAGATCATAGCCACTATTGCTCATATCTACTGTCTCAGTGATATCCTCTTGGCCTTCTCGCACAATGGTAAACGTTAATTGATTACCAACAACCGTAATCTTGTAACCAAAGCGCTCATTTAGCGCAATACCACTGGCAGGATTGTCAGCGCTTTTAGAACGCGTACCAATTAACTCATAGTAGATATCATCACCCCCTAAAATTTCATGGGCTAAATAGATTGCACCTTTATCATTTTCCGGTAATTTTCGATAGTAAACGCGAATGGGCTCATCATCGTTAGCATGAATTTGCCCAATAATGACACGACCTACCTGCGATCTATCCCCCGTGTCGGTCACATGGTTTACTGTTAATTCAGCAATAAGTTCACCGTCAACACCACCCGCGGCTTCTTGCTCTTCGGTTGAGGCGCTAGAGAACACCCAGTTATTGGTATTTATACCTTTAGTGCTAATGCTCGTGTTACCACGTCTTAACATTTCTCTTAATTCAGTACGGGTATAGCTAGTGTTGGTAGAGGTTTTAGCCCCTTCAATAGGCGCCCTAAATACCATGCCGCCATCAGAGTCTAAGAAGGAAAATTGATGATTAAAATAATCATTGTTCAGTGCTGATTCTTTAATGCTTTCTGCTTTTGAATAAAGGCTTTCATCGACAGGAATACTTAAATACCAATCATCTAATTCGATATTTGAAGCAACATCTATCATACAACCAAATGCTTCGACTTCGACAATATGGTTGCTACTATCAATGGTATTGCTCTGAGGTATAACTTTTAAATAAATAGCTGTGCTTTCTGAAATATCGATATACTCAGCACGAGTAGATGTGGAGTTGCTCAATTGAGAGCTTATCACTGGCAACCAAGTGTTTTTATCTTTCGATACTTCAACATCATAGCTATAACTTCGACCGTCGTTATTAAGCCAAGTGATTGAAAATCCCTTAATTAGTGCTGCGGCATTAAGGGTTAATATTAACGTTTGATCATCGTGTGAGGTTGACCAACGTGACTCAGAGATAAAGTTACTATCTATGGTATTACTGGCGCTATAACTTGTTAGTTCGTCACTGGCAGTAGCATCAACAAAGTTAAGTTTCGCCAAACCATCGCAGCTAATATCTTCGATTACTTCTTCAGTAATTTCTTCGGTTACTTCTTCAATGACCTCCCCAGTTATAATGATAGTTTCTGGGAGACTATCATTTTCGGATTCTGAGCCACAGCCTAATAAAAGTAGTAAGCTGCATGTGATAAAAATTGATCGATTGAAAAGCATAACGCGTCTCTAGAGTAATATTGAATCCGCTATATTACCAATTAATTGGAATATGTAAATCAAAACAACGTTATTGGTAATGAGCCTTTGGATTACCTACGCTTTGTGAGTGTTTTTATTGATTAGACCGCGAATTTACGCAGATAAGACTTTAAGATGAAAGATCACTCTATTTTCTATAATCCCACTAAATCTGCGGAAATCCGTGGGCAAAAAGAAGGTGTTTTTAAGGTTGTTGGGGCTATCCCTAATTCGCGTAATCTGCGTAATTCGTGGACTAGTGTCTATCTTTTGTCGTTAAATCTCGTTAGTACATCAGGTAAAAATACTTTTTTAATCGCGAATTACACAGATTACATGGATTTTTTTTGGATAAAACCGGAATGAGATGTTTAAAATTAAAACGCACTTGCTTTTATGACGCTTGGTTTCTGTTGTTGAATGTTGGTGTTATAATTAGAGGTAAAGGACTTAGGGGCTTATCTATTGGCGAAGTTATCTGAAGTTAATAAATGCGGACTAGCGGCAATATGCTAGCCCGATATGGCTTGGGTGAGTATCGGCTAGCTATTTAAGCCTGAAGAGCTAGGGATAGAGTATAGCCCACGTTTTTCGCTATTCTTACGTTGTATTTCCTCTAATGCTCTAGATTCAATAGCATCAAACAAAGCGTTAATTAACCTATTGAAGTGACTATGCATAGCACTTCTTGCTTGTGTAGCATCTCCTGACTTTAATGCTTGATAGATAGCTTTGTGCTCAGCCAGTGTTTTAGAATTATCTTTACTACAAACACTATCGTAATCTTTAATTATTTCAGGAGTTGAAGAGCGTAACTTCCATAAGTTTTCTGCGGATAATATCATGGCATTATTTCGAGTTGCATGGGCGATAATTTGATGGAACTCTTTATCAGCAGCTTCAATATATTGACCGTCTTCCATATCAATTAATGTTTGATGTAAACGGGCTAGCTCATCCTCATTAATCGTTGTAGCAGCAATAGCAGCAACTTCACCTTCAATTAGCGCTCTGGCTTGAGTAACCTCAAAAGCATTGACTTTATCTTGCATGCTTGGTTGGTTAACCGATTTTAAAACATATACGCCTGAGCCCGTTTTTACTTCAACTTTCTTTCTGACTTCTAAGGCAATAATTGCCTCACGTACTGTCGGTCTACTAATATTATACATTTCAGCCAACTCTCGCTCTGGAGGTAAGCGACTTCCAGGGGAGTACAACCCTGAATTTATCGACGCTTCAATCTTTTCAACGATGCTCCAAAACAACCTGCGGTTGCCCATATTAGATCCTTACCAATAACAAAAAATTTAATGACTGTGTATTACATAATGATATCGCCTTATTTTTCTTAAGGCAAAGGTATTTGTAACTTTATTGTTTATTATTTTTTTTATCTTATCAAGTAAAATTCATTATCGAGTTATTACCAATTGAGGTTTTGGTGTTTATTATTGGTAATATAATTTGGTTGACAATCAGTCGGTATATTGGTTAAATCTAGTTAAGTGGGATAGAAAGACTACAAAACTCCTGTTTAAAACATAAAGCAGTAAATAATACAAATACTCGGGGACATTAAAATTAAATTAAATCAAATTGATTCCAGTCAAGATAACGGTTGTGGTGTTTACGATGATGCTCTTGTTTCAGACATCTCTCAGGGTAATATGATGAACCCCTATACCACAAGTAACTATGATTTATCATTAGAGTGGTACCCTAATCAAGATATGGCCATCACTTTGGCCGGTTATTGGAAGACCCCTAAACTTTATAAATTGGTTTGAAAATAGTTAAATAAAAGAGATGTTTATGAACTTATTAAAAGCTCCGCAATACTTCAAAGCCGTTAGTCTAGCAATGGTTACTTTGTTATTATCTGGTCAAGCGATAGCGAAGGATTGGTTAGTTGATTCACCTAAAGCTTATAAAGAAATCCTTAAAAAGGTGAAACCAGGCGATAAAGTTGTTTTAGCTAATGGTACATGGCAAGATTTTGAAATTCTTTTTAAAGCTAATGGTACAAAAGAAGCACCGATAGAGTTAACTGCAGAAACTAAAGGGCAGGTTGTTTTATCAGGTTTATCCAATTTAAGGATAGCGGGTAAACATTTAGTGGTGTCAGGCTTAGTCTTTAAAGATGGTCATACACCGAGTAATGCTGTTATCTCGTTTAGACGCAATAAAGAAGACTTAGCTTATCATTCACGAGTAACCGAAGTTGTTATTGATAACTTTAATAACCCTGATAAACGAGAGTCCGATTATTGGGTGGCAATTTACGGTCAATATAATCGTTTTGATCACAACTACCTGACAGGTAAACGCAATAAAGGCGTAACAGTTGCTGTTCGTCTTGATAGTAAACAAAGCCAAGAGAATCATCATCAAATTGATCATAACTACTTTGGTCCTCGTCCTATTCTTGGCTCTAACGGTGGTGAAACCTTACGCATAGGCACCAGCCATTATTCGTTATCAAATTCATATACTTTGGTTGAAAATAATTATTTTGATCGCTGTGATGGCGAAGTGGAAATTATTTCAATTAAATCAGGTCAAAACAACATTCGTAACAATGTCTTTTTTGAATCAAGAGGCACACTAACGATGCGCCATGGCAATGGTAATATTATTGAAGAAAATATCTTTTTTGGTAATGGTGTTGACCACACAGGTGGTATTCGGGTGATTAATAAAGATCAAATAATTAAAAACAACTATCTTGAAGGCTTAACTGGCTATCGCTTTGGTAGTGGCTTTACCGTGATGAATGGCGTACCTAATTCAAAAATTAATCGTTATCATCAAGTGGCGAATGCCTTGGTTGAAAATAATAGTTTTATCAATGTTAGCCATATTCAGTTAGCAGCAGGTAGTGATGCGGAAAGAAGTGCAGTACCGATTGATTCAACAATGCAAAATAATTTAATTTTCAATGAAAACGCTCAACAGCCTTTTAGTTTATTTGATGATGTTAGCGGTATTACCTTTAAAGGTAATATTGCAAATACCGTCGCGCATAAAAAGCTGTCTTCAGGCATTAGCCAACAAAATATTAAACTTAAGCGAGCAGTAAATGGTTTGCTTTATCCTGTTGATGAAACGTTTGCGAAAAAAGGCGCTAGTAAGAACCTTTCTCCAATATTGAAATCTGCAACTGGTCCAAGTTGGTATCCTAAAAGTAATAGTGTAGTGGAGTTTGAGTCAGGCAAGATCATTAAGGTTAACACCGGAGACGATGCATTATTTAATGCCGTGCTAACGGCAAATAATGGTGATGTGTTGGTATTGGCCGATGGTGATTATGATGTTAGAAAAATGATCAATATTAACAAAACTTTATCTATTAAAGCTGAACATCAAGGAAAAGCACAAATTGTATTTCAGCGTTCAACTTTATTTCAAATTATCGATGGTGGCAGTTTAACGCTTGATGGTCTAACGATTAGTGGCAGTAGCAGTCCTGATTCTTCGGGCAATACTTTAATTCGTTCTCAAAAGTGGGGCATGGTTGAAAATTATCGTTTAGTGATGAGAAACAGCACGGTTACTGGGCTTAATACTAACCATTCATTCCATTTTTTTGATTCAGGTAATGGTGCCTTTGCCGATTATATTGAGTTAACGAATAACCACTTTAGTAATATTACCGGTGATTTCCTTCGTTTAAACAAAGAGATTGAAGACTTAGGTATCTATAACGCCGAATATGTAATTTTAAAAAATAATACTTTCGATAATGTTCAAGGGGTAATCGTTAACTTATATCGTGGCGGCACCGATGAAAGTACTTTTGGTCCACACTTAGAAATGTCAAATAACGTTGTTAAAAGTAGCGGTAAAGGTAAGCGCAATAAAACCGCTTCAAGTCTTTATTTGCATGGAGTACAAGTAACAAATATTGAAAGTAATAGCTTTGAAAATACAGCTAAAGTTGTTATTGAACATACCGTTGGTGAGCCTAAAACGGTAGTTAAAAATAACACTGCTAGCAATGCAACTGCATTTACTATCAAAGAGTTACATGCTAGTGGGCCACATACTGCGGTGTTATTAAATAACAAACAGTCTAAATAATCAGTAATATTAAAGAGCTATTTTATGACATCTTGTAAACAAACCTCAAAGATAAAATCAGCATTGCCATCATCAAACATTGAGTTAGCAATTCTAGGCATGGTTATTTTTATTATTTTGGGGCTAAATCAATTAGCTATGGCAAATACCAGTCCTAACCTTTTTATTACCACGACTGACATTGAAAATATGCGTAGTGCGATAAAAGAGCAAGGGACATTTAAACAAGCCTTCGTCATCAATAAAGCTTTAGTTGATCAACAAATATTAGAAGCTATTGTTGTGCCAATGCCTGAAGATGGTGGTGGTGGTTATACCCATGAACGTCATAAGAAAAATTATAAATTAATGGTTAATGCGGCTATTATTTACCAATTAACTCAAGATGAACGCTATGCTGATTACGTGCGTGACATGTTAGTTGAATATGCAGCGCTTTATCCTACTTTACCTTTGCATCCGAAAAGAAAAATGGGTAAGCAAAACCCAGGAAAGCTTTTTTGGCAAAGTTTAAATGAAGCCGTATGGTTAGTTTATACCAGCCAAGCTTATGATCTAATTTTATCGTCACTTTCTAAAGCGGAAAAAGAGAAAATAGAGTTAGGCCTATTTCGACCAATTGTAAAGTTTTTATCAGTAGATTCGCCTGAAACCTTTAACAAAGTACATAATCATGGCACATGGACAACCGCTGCTGTTGGTATGACAGGCTATGTTTTAGGTGAGCCAGAATGGGTAGAACAAGCACTTTATGGCCTAGATAAATCGGGCGAAGGGGGCTTTTTAAGACAGCTTGATGAGCTATTCTCACCACAAGGTTATTACAATGAAGGTCCATATTATCAACGATACGCATTAATGCCGTTTGTTACCTTTGCTAAAGTTATTCAAAACAATCAACCAGAGCGTAATATTTTTGAATACCGTAATGGCATTGTATTAAAAGCTATCGATACCACCATACAACTGAGTTATAACAAGTTGTTCTTCCCAATTAATGATGCCATTAAAGACAAAGGCATTGATACCATTGAGCTCGTTAATGGTGTGGCAATCGCTTATGGCCTAACTGGTGAGGCAGGTTTACTTGATATTGCCAAGCAGCAAGATCAAATTCTATTAACTGGTGATGGTTTAAAAGTTGCTCAAGCGTTAGATAAAAAGCTTGAACAGCCTTACCATTTTGACTCAGTTGCCTTTGGTGATGGTAATGACGGCAAGCAAGGAGCGTTAGTGATAATGCGTCAAAATGTAGATGGTGAGCAAGCTTTATTGTTTAAGCCAGCGGCTCAAGGATTGGGGCATGGGCACTTTGATAAACTAACATGGCAGTTTTACGATAAAGGGGAAGAAATTGTTTCAGATTATGGCGCCGCACGATTTTTAAATGTTGAAGCCAAATATGGTGGTCGCTACTTACCTGAAAATAAAACTTGGGCAAAACAAACTATCGCCCATAACACTGTTGTAGTTGATGAGAAGTCACATTTTAATGGCAAAGTTAAAATTGGTAATAAAAAGCACCCTGAATTATTGTTCTTTGAAAAAAATGATCATATCACTATCAGTTCTGCTCGTATTGATAGCGCTTATAAAGGCGTATCTCTAACACGTACTATGGCATTTATTGATCTTCCTGAATTAGATCCGTCATTAGTCATAGATGTCTTTGATATTAAATCTGATAGCAAACATCAATATGATTTACCTGTGCATTATAAAGGTCACTTAATTAGTACAAACTTTGAATTAGGCACTCAATTGACCAATTTATCAGTGTTAGGTAAAGACAATGGTTATCAACATTTATGGCTTAAAGCGCAAGCACACCCTAAAACTAATTTATCTCAAATTACTTGGCTAAATAAAAATGGAAGATTTTATACCCAGTCTTCAATTGTAGATGATGATTCATCTATAATTTTTACCCAAATTGGCTCAAATGATCCATTGTTTAATTTACGCAATGAAAATGCATTTATTTATCGAAATCCACAATCAAAAAATCATACATTTGTTAGCGTATTAGAACCGCATGGTGAGTATAACCCATCAAAGGAGTATACGATTAATGCGGTCAGTAAGGTTCAAAAGCTAATACATAAAAAAGAAAATAATATTGATGTGGTGGAAATTACATTTATCGACGATAGGCAGTATTTGTTAGCATTTATTTCATCTGAAAATAATCAAGCTAATCAGGAAAACAAATTTTCATTTAATGGCTCAAAATATCAATTTAATGGCCGTTTTATGTTTTTAGAAATTAATAAGTAGAGGTCAACCATGAGTCAAAGTGAAAATTTTTCATTTGGAAATGAAACAGAAATAGAAGATATTGGCGGTGGTTTAAAACGTCAAATGTTGGGCTATAACCACGAAATAATGGCAGTAAAAATTTGGTTCGATAAAGGTGCTATTGGTTATAACCACGCTCATAGACATTCTCAAGTGACTTATGTTGTTGAAGGTGAATTTCACTTTAACATTGATGGCGTAACAACAATAATGAAACCCGGTGATAGCTGTTTGATCCAACCATGGGCAGACCATGGTGCTACATGCCCAACAGGTGGTATTTTAATTGATACTTTTAGCCCCCCACGTGAAGATTTCTTACCACCGGGCACATTTGATAATATTGATAGAGAAAAACTTAATGCTAAACCAGCGGAGAAAAAATAATGCAATTAAAGGGGGTACGTTGGTGGGTGATTGCTTTAATCGCACTAGCCACAATTATTAACTATATTGATCGTCAAGCGCTTAGTGTTCTTTGGCCTTCAATCGCCGCCGATTTGTTTCCGGATGAGAGTGCTTACGAGCGTAATAAAATATATGCAACTATCTCCGTTATTTTTGTATTTTCTTATGCTTTCGGCCAAGCAATCTTCGGTAAAATATTTGACTGGTTAGGTACACGTTTAGGTTTTGTACTGGCGATTGGTGTTTGGTCTATCGCGACTATTCTTCACGCCTTTGCGCAAGGTCTACTTAGTTTTGCTATTTTCCGTTCAATTTTAGGTGTAGCAGAAGCTGGTAACTGGCCTGGTGCAACTAAAAGTAACGCAGATTGGTTCCCCGCAAAGGAACGTGCTTTAGCCCAAGGTATCTTTAACTCAGGTGCTGCTATAGGTGGTATTATCTCTATCCCCCTAATTGCTTGGATGGCAATTGATAACAGTTGGCAAACCGTGTTTATTGTTATCGGTGCTATTGGCTTGTTATGGCTTATTCCTTGGGTTATTTTGGTTAAAGCGCCACCAAAAACTCATCCTTGGATCACTCCAGAAGAGCGTGAATATATCCTAACGGGTCAAAAGCATTCTGAAACTGAATCTGAAGAAGACGAATATTCACCTACAACAGCAGAGTTACTTAAACATAAACAAAGTTGGGGTGTCATTGTTGCCTCTGCGGCGATTGACCCTATCTGGTGGTTATTTGTTGTTTGGACGCCTATTTTCCTTACTGATGTATACAACATGGATCTTGCGGCAATTGCTCAATACGGTTGGATACCATATGTTGGAGCAATGTTTGGCGCATGGTTTGGTGGTCTTCTTGCTCAAAATCGCTTTAATGCTGGTTGGACTACAGACAAAACACGTAAGTTAGTTATTACGTTAGGTTGTTTGATTATGTTGCCAGCATTCGTATTAATGGTATACCCAATATTTTTATTGATTGGTAAAGAATACGAAAGTATTTCTATTGTATTAACGATGGCGGTTATTTTATTTGGTTTCCAAACTGCTATTGGCAATGTTCAAACGCTACCAAGTGATTTGTTTAGTAAGAAAACAGTAGGAACACTTGCTGGTTTTGCTGGTATGGCTGCTAAACTAGCTGTTGCTGCTTTAATTGCGGTAGTACCTATTTTAACTCGTCCGGATGCAGACGGCATTGTGAGTTATATGCCTGTATTTATCATTGGTGGCTCATTAGCTATTATTGCTATGGCAGCGATTTGGTTACTTATTCCAAAAGTAGAACCTGTACAAGCTAAAAACTAAGATAAAAAAGTATATTTCGGTAATTCTTTGATTCGTGAAGAGTCACTAAATTACCGAGAAAGTTTTAATTAACCTTAATAAGGCACTGTAAATGAAAAACATTTTTTTATTCGGCGAATGCATGATTGAGTTGATGGAGGCTTCACCAGATAAGTCATCAAGCGCTTCATCAAACCCATCATCAAATATGATAAAGCAGTCATTTGCCGGCGATGTTTTTAACACGGCTGTTTACTTAAAGCGCACTTTTACTGAGGTAAACGTGCACTTAGTAACGGCTGTTGGAAAAGATAATTTTAGCCAAAATATGATCCAATACTTTGAGAGTGAAGATATTGGCACTGATTTCGTTTTTAAGTCAGAGCATAAAATAGCTGGTTTGTATTCTATTCAGCTTGATGATGAAGGTGAACGTAGTTTTACCTATTGGCGTAGTGATTCTGCTGCACGTCAAGTGATGCAACATATCGATGAAAGTGCAGTTAATGGCCTTTCTCAAGGTGATATGTTTTTCTTCTCAGGTATCTCTTTAGCTGTGATTGAACCAACAGCACGAAAAAGTTTTTGGGCGATGATTAAAAAGCTAAAAGCTGCAGGTGTGAAAATTGTCTTTGATCCTAATTATCGTGCACGTATGTGGGAAAGTCTGGAAGAAGCGAAAGAGCAATTTGAACAAGCATTTAGTATGGCCGAAATAGCTTTACCCGGTGTTGATGATTTTCAACAGCTTTACGGAATTGAAAGCTCAGAAGCAGTCTATGAGTTTTGTCAGAAATATAATTTTAATGAGTTAGTGATTAAAAACGGTGAAGCAGGAATTTTCTGTTATGCCGATAAGCAAGTGTATCATTTTAATATTACGCCACAGAGTAATGTTGTTGATACAACTTCAGCAGGCGACTCTTTTAACGGTGTTTACCTTGGTGCTCGAGTAAAAGGTTTCAATATTAGTCATGCCGTTGAACTTGCATCGAAAGCTGCAGGTTTTGTTATTCAGCATCATGGCGCTATTGTCGATAAAAAATCCTATCAACAATTTATTGTCCAACATATTCATTAATTTAATTTTTTAAATACCCTTTAAGGAACACACATGAAATTATTTTCCTCATTGATGGAAAAGCAAACTCTGCTACCTATAATTCAGGCGGATACGGTAGAGCAGGGACTTGAAACTGCTAAAGCAATGTCTGCTGCAGGTATTGGTTTAGTTGAAGTTGTATTAAGAACAGAAGCTTCTATTGATATAATTAAAGTTTTAAAAAAAGAGTTACCTAACTTAAAAGTGGGTGCAGGTACGATTGTTAATGAGGAAATCTATAATCAAGCTATTGCTGCCGGTAGTGACTTTATCATCACTCCTACTGCCTCAGCTAAATTGTTTGAGATTCTTGATCAAAGCCCTGTTCCGGTTTTACCGGGTGTATCAGATCCTGCTAGTATTTTGTTAGCCGTTGAATTTGGTTATAAAGAGTTAAAATTATTTCCAGCATCGCTTTCAGGAGGAGCTCCATTTATTAAAGCAATGGGCTCTGTTTTTAGCGAGCTTTCTTTTTGCCCAACAGGCGGGGTTGATAGTACTAATAAATATGAATACCTCAATTTAAATAATGTATTTGCTGTTGGTGGTACTTGGGTTGCGAAAAAAGAATGGGTTGAATCGAAAGATTGGGCAAAAATATCTGCAGCATGTTTAGCTGCTAATCAATAATAGATTCTGTTTACAAATTAATGATACCAAACATATGACAACAAAATTATCTCAGTTAGTGCCAGCAGGAGTTATTACTGGTGAACATGTCACTAACCTTTTTGAATTTGCCAAACAACATCAATTTGCCTACCCTGCAGTAAATGTTGTTGGTACCAATTCAATTAATGCTTCTCTAGAAGCAGCACAAAAAACAAACTCTCCTATTATTTTACAATTATCATATAGTGGGGCGGCATTTTTTATTGGAAATAACAATAAAACTAAAATGGAACGAGCTGTTGCCGGTGCTATTTCTGCAGCACATTATATTCGTTCGGCTGCTAAAGAGTATGGCGTTCCGGTGATATTACATACCGATCATGCATCTAGAAAGCTTTTACCTTGGATAGATGCACTGCTTAGCGAAAGTGAGGCTTATTTCGAACTTACTGGCGAACCTTTATTCAGTTCGCATATGATTGATTTATCGGAAGAGTTATTAGTCGATAATATTGATACTTGTGAAAAATATTTAAAGCGAATGTGTAAAATCGGCATGACCTTAGAAATAGAGTTAGGTTGCACAGGTGGTGAGGAAGATGGGGTGGACAATACCGACATTGATTCCAGCAAGCTCTATACCCAACCTAAAGATGTTGCTTATGCATTTGAATCGCTTATTTCCATTAGTCCTAACTTTATTATCGCAGCTTCCTTTGGTAACGTACATGGTGTTTATCAGCCGGGTAATGTTCTATTAAAACCAATGATATTGAAAAACTCTCAAGCCTATGTCTCTGAAAAACATGACTTACCTCATCATAGTTTGAGTTTTGTTTTTCATGGTGGTTCAGGCTCAGATGTTGGTGATATTAAAGAAGCTATTTCTTACGGTACCGTTAAGATGAATATAGATACCGATACTCAATGGGCAAGTTGGAACGGAGTTTTAAAGTTTTATAAGAGTAATCGAAAATATTTATTATCTCAAATAGGTAATCCTAAAGGCGATGATAAACCTAATAAAAAGTTCTATGACCCTCGTGTTTGGTTGCGTAAAACGGAAGAAACCATGACTGAACGGCTGCAAAAGTGCTTCATAGACTTAAACTGTACCAATCGATATTTGTGATTCTTCTATCTATTTCTATTTCTATTTCTATTTCTATTTTATTATTTAAAGGAGAGTTTTATGGAATATAAAAGCATTAATTCAACGGAAAAATAATCTATTGCTCTAGTTGCTCACGACAATATGAAGAAGGATCTTATTTAATGGTGCCAAACTTATAAAAAACAATTATCCTCACATCAGCTCTATGCCACTGGCACAACGGGGCGTTTATTAACAGGAAAAACGAAGCTAACTACCACCAAATTGATCAGTGGCCCATTGGGGGGCGATCAACAAATAGGGGCATTAATCACTGAGAAAAAAATCGATATGCTGATCTTCTTTTGGGATCCTTTAGAAGCTCAACCTCATGATCCGGATATAAAAGCGTTATTACGCCTTGCTGCTGTTTGGAACATTCCCATCGCTAGTAATCTTGCTAGTGCAGAGTTTTTAATTAATTCTAGTTTATTTAATTCTGCTTATCAGCGTAAAGTACCTGACTACGAGCATTACCTTTTGCAAAGAGCTTGATTTTTTATAGCGATTGTCACTTTTTAGTTTCTTTGTTATTCAATATGTGCCCAGCTGATTTATAGTCTATATTATTTAAAATGTGATAAAGATAAAGGTTATAAATTGCCAATTAAAATAAGATTTGTTTTTGTTTTCTTGTCTTTGATGCAGACTAGTTCTGTATTAGGTATTGATATTATAAAAATTAACTTGGGGCAGAAAAAATCCGATATACGATCAGTATATAAAATGGAACTCCTGAACCAAGTTTTAAGTTTAACTGAATCAGAATTTGGTTCATTTGAAATAAAACTGCATGGCCCTGCAACTTCAATAGAAAGAGCGATATTAGAAATTAAATCCGGTGAAACCATTAATACTTTTGTTGCCCTCACCACTCAAAAATGGGAAGACAATACTTTGCCTATTCGAATACCTATTCGGCGGGGAATTTTAAATTATCGTTTATTAGCAATTAATAAAAATAGCCAATCGGATTTCACTAATATTTTGAATATAAATGATTTAAAAGAATTAAAGGCAGGTGTTCGTAGTGGTTGGGCTACAACAACAGTACTAGCGAAAAATGACTTTAATCTATCTATTTCTAGTTCTTATGAAGGCTTGTTCTATATGCTGCAAAGCCAACGTATTGATTACATTCCTAGAGGAATTAATGAAATATATGATGAAATAGCTTTACATAAAGATAAATTAAGTAAGCTAGTTGTTGAGCCTAATATTGCACTTTATATTCCTGCGCCGACCTATATTTTTGTTTCACCAAATGAGCCTAGAATTGCTAAGCGTTTAACCAAAGGGCTAGAATTAATGGTAAAAAATGGCATGTTAAAAAAGTTATTTAATAAGTACTATCGAGACAAATTAAATAAAGCAAATCTTTCACGTCGCAATGTATTTAAACTAACACATAATGAATTACCTGAATTAACACCGTTAAATAGGAAAGAACTCTGGTTTGAATTTGATGTTAATGAATAATGGCTGTAATAGCCAAATTCATGGCCACTTACTTTGATTATTCATATCATCATCGCTCTTACCTTTGATAGCAAATGTATTAACCATAGATAACTTTTCCTTATACTTAGGGAGGGGAGACTAAACTCCATTGAATGAATAAGGGTAAATGTAGGTAAAAACAGTTGGTTATGTTATTTCTCTGGGGCGATATGTTTGCTTTGGTCGAGTTTATAATTTTGTAAACACATCTGTTTCCTATGGCGTTCAAGGGCATAGAGCGCCATAGGAAATATGGTCATTTTGTGCCTTGAACTAATTTGGCGTTATCGTTTTGTTTCAGCCGTTCATATTCATGAAAAATGCTATGGCAAAGTACCTCAATTATTTAAACAACGTTGTATGCATAAGTTAAAGTCATACTTAACTGGTTCAGGTTATTGCTTACCATAAACATCTTATGGTTTTATTAATAACTCACTATATTTAAAAATATCTTGATCATCTATATAAGGGTTTTTAATTTCTATTATTTTTCGTTGTTGCAAATTTGCACGAGCAATGTCTTCTTTATAATACATATTTAATATAGCTTTTAGTTCGCCATTCGTAGCCATTTTTTGTAGTCCAAACTCAAGTCTCTTAGCGATTTGTGGTTCACTAGATGATACGTAAACATAAGTAGGCATGGGAATATATAAAGCAATTGTAGGTTCTACCACTATATCTGTTAGGGTATGTTTTCTATTTTCTAATTCGTCATAAGCCTCATATATAGCACGAGGAAAATAATCAAAGCGATTTTTATCCAGCATTAAAAAAAGACCTTCAAAACTATGTCCTATTATTGATTTTATATTATGTTCATTAAAAATATCAGTGGTGGTCCAGCCACTTTGTAAGCCTGCTGTAAGCTTTTTTAAATCAGTTAATGACTCTACTTTATTAAATTTATCAAGATTGTTTTTATTGATTAATAATAAGCGATAACTTAGCAGACCAAGCCTGATAGGGACTTTAATAGGAATAGTTCCTTTTTCCCATTTTTTACTAGCTGGTGCGATAAACAGATTGATTAGTTTGTCTGTTGAAATAGAAATAAGGGCTCTATTTGTTGTCATATCAACGTTTATATATTCTAAAGTAAAAGGTCCGTAATGTTGTTTGGAAATATCTAGGGCGCGCAGTAAAACTTCATCTTTATATCTTGATCTCTTATCTATACCTAAAATAGGCTTTAACATTTTTACATTATCTATAGCGTATGATTTATTAATAATGGATAAGGTAAGTAAAATACAAGTAAGTTTTATTAAAAATAAGATGATTACTTTTTCCTTAATAAGCTCAAAACAAAGATATGCTACCTATAATGTTCATTATAGTATAGATACTATATCTTTTAAAACAGTAAAAATAACACATGAATTCGCCATCAGCAGATTTTTAATCAAATATAATTTCGCATGAAAAAGTATTATGGATAATGAAATAGATGTAAATTAAATCTTAATAATGGGACGTCAGTGTTAACCTTTTTACATACCTAATTAAATACTCAGAATCGAAAGTTCATATCCATAATTGAACGTACCCCCTCAACAATATTAAAAATACAAATACTAATTATCATCACTTTGTAGAGAATCTATGAGTATATTGCGAATATCTCAATAATCTACTATACATGACAGTGTGTAATGCTGAAAAATAGTGAGGTTCTATGAGAAAATTTAACTGTTCTCTTGCTATTGCCATGACTCTATTCACCCAGTCTTCACAACTATATTCACAAGAAGTCGATGATGAATCTTTATTTTATTTATCTCTAGAAGAGTTACTAAATATACGAGTTTCTGTAGCATCAAATGTTATAGCGGATGTTCGCAAACAACCCGTATCGGTTACTACCATAACTAAAGATAAAATTCGCTTAAGTGGTGCGCGTACTTTAAGTGAGCTGCTTACCATATTTGTTCCTGGTTACTTTCTGGTCGAAGATCAAGACGACACCATTGCTGGTTTTAGAGGGTTAGTGCCCGACAATAATTCCAAAACTATGCTGTTATTAAATGGTGTGAACCTCAATACAGAATGGTTCTGGGGTGCACCCGACGCCATTCTCAATGGAATGGATTTGGAATTTATTGAACGAATTGAAGTCATACGTGGCCCGGGTTCTGTCACACTCGGGCAAGGTGCGCTTTTAGGAGTGATTAATATCATCACTAAGAAAAGTGAAAGTACCATGGTCAATGTTCTGTGGAATCAAGGTAAAGATGGCCTAAATCGTTATATGTTTGATGTCAGTTACCATTCAGAAGCAACCAATGCCTATGCTTACTTTTCCACTGGTAGCTACGACGGTCAACTTGTTAAAAATGAAGGCTGGGCGGCAACAAGAAACGAGCAAGGGTTGACAGTGTACGAACGTCAACATGGTCTTAAACGAGGCGAATACAATAATTTTTTTGGCAACTTCAGACATAAAGGCTTTGAACTTGATATTTATCATTTTGAGCAGCAACGGGACCTTTATAACTTTTACAGAGACAGAGAGGTTGTTAGCCAAACCATCAACGGCATTGCCGGTCATTACAGTTACACCGTTAATGATGATATCAATTTCAAATTCAGTGCGCGCTATACACAAGATGATTACGGCTTATTAAGTCATGGACACAACATTCAAGCTGATAGCCGTCTCCTCTATGAAAATAGTGGCAGTGGTTTTTCCAGTATTATCAACAGTGAACTAGGTTCTGCTGACCGCTTGGTTGAGCCAGGTCTGACGATGGGAGGTACACGAGAAGTTCGAAAAGGTGTGAAACTTTTAGTCAATTGGGACAAGCTATGGCCGGGAAATAAATTAGCCTTCGGCATGGAATATGTAGAATATGAATACGGGTTAAATAATAGTGATGGTAATAACTTCATCATTAACGAAGAAATTCAACAGCTAGGTCTAGCCAGCAATGGTGTAGGCGGATTTATCGTCACAAGCAGTGTCAATAGTAATAACGCTTGGGTAAAGGCAAATGTTATAGAGATTAGTAGCTTATTTCTTGAAGATTTTTACAGCATCAATGACAATATTGACATTTTTGCTGCTTTCAGGTTTGACGATCATCCTCATTGGGGCTCGCATGTCAGCCCTCGTATCGGTGGTTTTTATGATATCGATAATCAACACCTATTCAGACTGACTTGGCAAACGGGTTTTCGTGGTGCCGTCGGAGTTCAGTTTGCTGGCGGTTTTGTACAGGATGGTTTTCTGGCACAAGATAATTTTCCAGTATTAAATGATTTGGCTCAAAGCCACGCCGACTTCGACTTTGACGGTATTGCAGCCAACGATACCAAACGACTAAAAGCAGTTGAGCCAGAAACTATTGAAAGTCTGAAATTAGCCTACACGCTTACTCAAACTAATTTAAAATTTAATGGCGTAGTTTTTTTTAATATTATTGAAGATATCCTGACAGCCGAAGCTAATGGTTATGAGGGATTGGCCTTTGGCGATAAAATTGGTACGGATGAAATAGGAACTTGGAACGGCAATTGGTATTATCAAAATCAATCGGGCCAACTAAAGCAGTTCGGTTATGAAATAGAAATAGAGTATGAAATGGGTGATTTTATACTTGCTGCCAGCCAAGCTCATGTAGAGGTATTAAGTACTGATCCTGACATCATTGGCACTTATGTATTGGAAGGTGAAAAAAATTCGGCTTATCCTGAAGATGTTAGCCGTTTTCATATACGTTATAACAAGCAAAATGAAAATGGCTCATGGGCGGTGCAATATAATCATTTATATTATTGGGGTTACGACTCACCAACTCAAATAAGTGTAAAGGGTAATAATATCGGTAATGTCGGCATGAGCTGGTCGCCATCCGGAGTATGGGCTTCGTTATCAATAGATCTGATCGTTAAAAATGTCTGGAATAACGATGAACTCTATCCAATAAATGGTACTGGTAATCTATTCGGAGCAGATGGGACCCCAGCTTTAGAAAAACGGACTTGGTGGTTTGGTCTTGGTTATAAAATTTAGTAGTTAACTTCAAAAGTCATCGAACAGAATCAGCAAAAACCTACAAAGTATTTATGTCCTCTACGTACCAATAGCGCATCTACTTTTAAGTAGTTCAGTTACTATATTCGTCAACTGTATGCGCTAAACGTAAGGCAACTAATTTCAATATATAAGGTCTGCTTCAAGCTCATTATCGACAGTGGCGTGTTTTCTCTGGACGAGAAATTTTGCCACAAAAAGAGACATTATCTATTGCAGTTAATTGGACAGGTTGGATTAGATTTTGTATCGATAACGCTTCAATAACCAGTAGCCTGTGGTAAAAACAGGTTTATGCTGTTTGACGCTGAATGCGTGTAATAAATTGCCTTTTTATATGGTGATTATACTATTGATAAATAGCTAAGGTTTAGCGGACTACCCCAATCATTATATTTAGTTAGCTTTGTGAATTCATTCTGAGGATACTTCTATGATGTATGCTGGTGAAAAATCAAAGAGTTTAAGTGTTTTCGACCTAATTGTAAGTTTGTTCAACGAAACCGTAGAAACAGACAAATAAGTATCCAATGAATTATGAACGTATGCCTCACTTTTTAAGTTAATTGCATAGATGCGTACAGTGATGTCTGCAGCATTCAATCAAGCCTCATTGGAGGTGTTTACCGATATATAAAGGTTTTATTTCGACCACTGTTTTTGGCCTGATACAAAGCACAGTCTGCTTTCTTATACATCTCCGTCAGAGTTTCGTTCGGGGGTATAACCGTATATAAGCCAATACTTATGGTGCAAGTTATTAACTTCCCTTCATATTCCACACTTGTACTTTCAACTGCTAATCTTAACCTTTCCAGAACAGATTTTATGACATCTAACTCTGTTTCTGCAAATAGCAAAGCAAACTCTTCTCCTCCTATTCGGCCAAACATATCAAAACTACGTATGCTATTGATACAGCATCGTGTAATGTTAATAAGAACATCATCACCCGCAGGATGACCAAATTGGTCATTAATGGTTTTAAAGTGGTCTATATCTAAGACTGCAAAACTTAAAGGTTTTGAATTCCTTGCGTGTTTAGCCCACTCCTTTTCTGCTGTTGAAAAAAATGCTCCTCGATTAAGTATCCCTGTTAATTTGTCAATGCGAGCAATGGTTATCAGTTCTTTTTCCAATTTTTTTCTATACTTAATTTCTTCTTTCAATTTAGTGTGCTTCTTGATTAAATCAGCTCCACTTGCTTCACTTTGCTTAAGAAAGAAATTTCTGGAATGTTCAAGCCACATGGATATTATTGTACAAAACACATAGGTAATAATAAATCGCACTTGAAAACTAGGTGGGTAATTATGAACTTCAATTGAAAATATTGTTGATTGAGAAAAGGTGAAAATTGCAATGACCATAACAAGGCTTGACCACATACCACCTTCTTTTGTACCAAATAAAAAGCAACAAATTAGTGGTATAGTATAAGCCCATAGGGCTTTTGAACCATCATCGCCACCAATAATAATCATATAACTAATTAAGCAAACAAACAAAAGTGCATTGCTACGATAAACCCAATAACCCTTTTTAATCTTTCTAAGTAATGCCAAGCCAGCAATTAGGCCAAACGCGGAAGCTATAGCAAAAACAAATATTAAATTATTCCCTTTCAACAGATTGCTCACACCAAAGATACACATGGTAGGAATGCCTAATATCATAAAAATGATATAATGCTGAAGACGGATTTTTTCCTCTAGTGATACAGGTGCCGATGCAGCAAAAGTTTTAATTTTAGAATTAATCCATGTAAACACCTCCTTAACCATCGGTTTTTCCTTTCTTCTAAAAAATATCAAGTCTAGATATATAAACCATTGTTTGTGTTTCAAATAAACTTGAAAAGTCAGTACGCTTCTACATAACTATAACACTGTAAAGTGCTTTTCCAAATATTTAGCTAAGGTCTCTATCTGGTTACCTTAGGGTTATTTTTCAAAAGCAGAATATTACCCTGACGTCTCAATAATATCCCATAGAAGTAGTTTTGTTACCTTGAGAAACATCAAACATGGATATAGTCGGATTTTTTAGTTTTTTTACTGAGATATAGCACTAATTCTAAAAATAATTTGTGGTTAATGTCTTCTGTGCGCACAGAGTGCTCGTTTCAATTTGAACAATGAACGACCGTTGTGCTGGCAGAGCAGACAATTTGTAGACTTAATAAAATTGCAACTTTGGTAATAGAATGATGTTATTTTGCTATTTCTATTGGCGATCACAAATTGTGATATTAACATAGGCTAGCAGATTGCTATATATCTCACTATGGGGGCGATTCCGCCTTAGACTTAATACTCAAAATTCGATTGAAATTTGAATGATTCTTATGTCCGCTTTAGAGATTTTAGATCTAACGCCATGTAAAAGCTTTAGGTATAAATTCGGTTGTGAATAGATGTAATTTTTTAAGTGAAAAATGAAGTTTTAGGATCTCTGAACTGCCGCTAATACTCAAAAGCTAACTTCCGCTTTTGGCTAACTCAAGTCATAATATAATCATTAATTTTTATGCTTTCTTTGCTCGGAGAAATTACTCTTAGTGAAGCAAGCTCGAACGTCAGCTATAGGGAAAAAGTGATTACAATCAGAAGATGCTTGAGCGGCTGCTGATCGCTCAAAACAGCCCGTGGCTACTTCAATTGTTTGTGAAACTACAATACATGATTTTATTGTTGAAATACAAATTTTAGCAGTTATGACCGACTGGAATGAGCTTAAACTTGCCCCACAAATGAGCAAGAAATTTCAGTTAGTGTTGCCCTAAAAATGATCGTGGCTTCACAAAAGCTCAATGACCGCTTATGGCTAACTAGAGAAGTCTCTAATTCTCACTAACCAATGTTAACAAAGATACGAAACCGGACGTTCGCCTTTTTTAAAATCGAGATAAAAGAGAGTATTAATTCTAAGGCGCTTTCAGCTCATTTCGACATACAAAACTACAGATTAGTGGCCGAAATCACTTGGCCCCTCACATAGAAAAATTTGAATTTATAGAGCGTGTGGATAGTCCAAACAAAATTAAATACTTATTTAATATCCCATATAAAATATTAAGGTTTTCAGCTTAGGTTATCAAATATGACAACCTACCTAATGTGGTTGTCATATTTGATAACTTCATTAGGTAGGTGAAAATATGCCAATGAGATACAGAATGTATTCAACCTGTAAAGGCTAAGTCATCATTTTATCGTAGTGTTCTTCAAAATCAGTTTTAACAAATACTTCTTTAAATTTAGTAATAAATCTATCGGAATCTATCTCTCCAAGATCTGTAATATTTACTGAGTCAGAATGCGATTCTCTATTAATAAACCTGAAGAAAGGTGAAAAATCATCATCTTCTTCTTCTAGCTTATCCAGTTCGACTTTTAATACGTCAGTCTTATGTACAAAAGAAAAGTAATATTCGAGAATGTTTCTCATAATATTAGGTAAAACAATATTGTTAGTGCTTCCACTTTGAGCGTCTTTTATAATCTGCCAGTATGATTGGTAATCATTTTTTATATCATTTTTTCCCATAGAAACAATACTACTATTAGTGTTTTTAAGAACTCTAAACAAATTACATTTATTATCAAATTTATCATTACCTGTAGCATCTTTCCCTCTAGGTAAATACTTTATCACTTCATGTAGATAATAAAGGCTATGTGTAAGTAGTATTACTTGTGCATATTTGTAGCCTTTAATAAGCTTTTTATGGGTAAGAGATCCTATTTCATAAATATAATTATGAGAAAGACTTGATATAGGATCATCTACAACAATGATTTTCTTATTATTAGGGGTATGGGAGTTACTATTTACAGTACCTTGGCATAGCTCTAAAAAGTAGAGATAAGTAATAAGCGTTTTTTCACCTTCACTAAGTGATTTATATACATAATTACCGCTCGAAGAAACCCCACGACAAAGGTAATAGTGATTACTATCTCCTGGTTTTTGTTTAATATCAAACCCCTCTAAACCTATTGATTTCATTTGATTATTTATATTGGTTACAGACGTTTCAATATTGGTAATTATTTTCCGGTTATCAGTGATAATATCTTTTTGAGATTGAATAGCTGTAGTGAGCGTGTTTTCTTCAGTTTTAGCTGTTTCAATATCAGTACCGATAGATTCAATTAAAGTATAGTGAGCTTTGATAGCTGCGTCGTACTGTATACGAACTAAAGACCAAAACTTCTTTTTAATAGCGGTGAGAGACTCTTTTTTATTACTTAATTTAAGGTTGAAAGCCCTTCTAGAAACGTTTTTATCGTTAATAATATCGTTAATGTCTTTAACTAAGTCAGTCGTTGTTTCCATGCTTACTTTAACACTTGGATCGGTTAGTTTTTGTTTTAATTTAGTGAGGTTTGCTTGAAGTACACCTGAAAGTTTCTCTTTAGCCAGGTCAAATTTTGTATCGTTAAGCGATGTGTAGTAAGTTCCTGATATAGTTTCGTTTAAAGTTTCAATTTCTTGCTTATATCCGCTTAGTAGGGTTTTTAACTCTCCCTTTTTTTCTTCATACGAAACATCGAAAAGATTATTAATATTTGTAATTAATTCATCATCAATAGCTTGTTGGCAAAAAGGGCATTTTCCTTCAGTGTCACCGATATAAAGACGTCCTTTATCTACCCAAGTTGAGTTTTGAAGTTTATCGACTAACGTAGCTAAATAACTGTCACTAGAACCAACAATAACTTCATTTAAAATAGTATTTGATTCGCTCGAAGCTAGGTTTAAAACTACATTAGGAATCATGCTTTTTGGTGCTGCACTTTTGTTATTTAATTCTTTAGATTCAGTCGTTAGACTTTCAAACGTGTACTCAGGTGTTTCTACAAGATCTATTTTTAGAAGTTCATCATAAAACGTAGCTGCCGAGCCTTTAAATCCAACTAAGCAGTGATCTAAGTCTTTTTTGTCATGCTCTTGTTTAATTTCAAAACATTTATTTTTAATCGCTTTTACTTGTGTAGTTCTTTTATCTTCATGTTTACCTTTTAGAGTCTGCTTCTCGGTTCTTTGTTCTTCTAATTTTACTATTTCTACTTCAGCTGTGCTTATAGCTTGTTCAGCCGTTACGTTAGTTTCACCTAAAGTAAAAACTCCCTCAAAACTATCTTGAGAGAAGTTTTTTTCAACAAAGTCAGTGTTATAAACTAATATTTGATAATCTTGAGCGTTGGGTAATTCGTAACTGCAATTACTATAATTGCTATGTGTTGTATCTTGAAGGTATCTTGCTACCGTTGATTTACCAGTACCATTATGACCGTAAAACAGTACTATTTTTTTATTTGTATTTAGTGATACAGGGGTAGGATTTTGGAAACTGGCTACTCCTTGCATAGAAATTGATTCAATCATATATTTCTTCCATGATTAGTGATAAAAATTCAGGTATACAATCTAGCATATATACTTATATTTCAATGAGTCTATATCAACAACACTATAAAAAACATGCCCTATTTAGGCTTTCATATTGTTGAATTTATAACTAAATCATTTTATTAAACTAAAAATAAATGTCAACAATAATAGTTATTACAGCTATGCCTAAGTCAAAATTAAAACCGTCGATAAAATATATTATCGACGGTTTATTTGACCTGTTTATCCTCAATATTCATACCGAAGAATAAAACACCACTGTCGGCTTTGAGCTTACAGTCGACTTCGACCTATACAAAAAATTCAAACTTTTCTTCCTAACCAATAAGTCAGGTTCCAACTTTATTTGGAATGTTTTTATACTTTTTTAATAAATAAAAATCACTGCCAAATTTGTTTCTATCTTTATACACAAAAGCCCATTTATGCTCAACGGCATAAATGGGCTTGCATGGAATTTTTGTTTCGATCTTTATTTAGCTTCTACAACAATAAGCATTTATTCAATAACTTTCCACTTACAAATTTAATGTTAATGTATATATAGCAAAAAGACCACCATGGCTGGAAGTGGTGGAAACATCAAGAAATTGATATTGCTCAAGTACAACTTGAATTAGTTGATATTTTCCATTTTGGTTTATCATTGCGTTTAATGACAGGTGCAAGTGCTGAAGCTATCACTGAACAATTAGCCAATGAATTAACACAAAATAGTCAAGAAGCTGACTTTAAAATCGCTCTTGAAAATTTAGCTTCTGCCGCGGTAACTAACAAAAGTTTTGACGCCATTGCTTTAGCTGATTGCATGAAATTAATGAAGATGGACTTAAACGAGCTATTCCGCCAATACGTTGGCAAAAATACCCTTAACTTCTTCCGTCAAGATCATGGCTATAAAGAAGGCACCTACATTAAAGTTTGGCACGGTGAAGAAGATAATGAAGTTTTAGCTAATTTAGTGAATCACCTTGATGCTAGCGCAGCTGATTTTCAACAGCAGTTATATAAAGCGTTAGAAGAAAAATACCCAACATAAGCACATCGGTAATTTATCTTAATAAACAGATCTCTGGCACAAATTCTGCAGGACACTATCACTAAAGAATAGTGTCAAGAATTTGAATCGCTGGAGATGTTTATGGAACTTATATTATTTGCCTTAATTAGCTTAATTGTTATTGTTACGGTTTTAGCCACTCGCTTGAGCGACAATAGCTTCCCTTTTCCTTTTGATAGTAAAAGATCAATATTCACCCCCGCAGAAAAGAATTTCCAACACTTGGTTGAACAAGCCATGGGGTCAAAATACCGGATACTTAATAGGGTAAAGCTTAGTGATGTTGTTAATATTCGTAACGGTATCTCAACACGTGCTAGCCAGGTAGCTGCAACTAAGGCTAGCAGTAAGTATCTTGATTTTGTTATTTGTGATCGTAACTCAATGAAGTTATTAGGCGCTATAGATTTGGTAGATACTCAAGGTAAAGGCTATAAGATTAAAAAAGATTGGTTCGTCAGTGGTACCCTTGAAGCCGCGGCTATTCCTCATATACGCATCAAAGTAAAGGCAAACTATACTATTGATGAAATCAAAGCTTGTATTAATAGTCGTCTATTGGGTAACAGTTCTCCGACACCAAAAGTGAAGGGTAAAATAATACCTGCACCTATGATAAAAGCGAGATCTCGTAACGTCGGTGCTATGACTCCAACAGCGGCTAAAGCAGATTTACAGCCACAAATGGCAAGACAAATATCCGCACCACAAGTTGCGGCTCTACCTCATTAAAAATAATTCTTGGTTAAATAACAACTTAATTCGCCATGGCTATTAGGTTGTTATTCGTTCAGCTTATCCAGTAAGCCATATTTTTCCATTAACTCATTAATAAACGGTGTTTTATTCAGTTCTACCATTTTTTGGTCAAAAATGTTTATTAGCTTTTTAATATCTTTATTAGTTGATTTTATCGGTGAAAATGCCAGATAAATTTTTGCTTGAGAAACACAACCTGCAAGTCGATATTTATGCCACTCATTAAGTTTTTTCAACTCATAAATCGTCGAGTTTTTGGTGAACAAAAATGTATCAAATCTTTTTTTATCAAGTTTGTGGGCATTTTGAATAATATACCTTTCATGATAAGGCTGATATTGAAACTGCTGAGGATTCAGTTCAGCGTATTCATTAAGTTCTTCAATTGATGCGTCTTTAGCGACGCCAATCAATTGACCAGTTAACGACTCAATACCAGAATAAATCCAATCAGAGCTTTTTTCGGTGAAAAAGCACATTTGCTGCTTTCCTACACTATTTTTTGGAAAAAGTAGCTGAGGAGCCTCTGCTTTTGCCGGTGATAATAATGCGTCAGCTTTACCTTCAGTTACCAGCTTAATAGCACGAGACCAAGGATAAATTTCAATATTTAATTGATATTGAGTGCCCTTAAAAACCTCTTCAACTAATTCAACAACATACCCTTTATCAATATCTTGATGACAAATTTGTGGACACCAATCAATTGCTGCAATAGAGATAGTGACTTTTTTATCGACATTACCCAATAAAGATGAAGCGTCTACTTGCATTGATATCAGTAATAAAAATAAAATGGCTAAATTCAATTAATTTGTCTTCTTAAGTGAGTAAAGTTAATAAGGGAAAGGGATATGATATTTATCATAAATCTTTAATAATCGCCCTTCAACCAACAAAATTTCAATTCGTTTATCAAAAAGCTCTTTAATCTTTTTACCTTTGGCGCTTTTACTAAAGGCCATGTGCAGCTCAAAATAACCGATATCTTTTATTTGAAAATTTTGTGCTGGCATCTTTTGATTAAGTTCAATTAGTGATAAATCTAAAATTGCACGTGTATCAAAATAGTAATCTGATCTTCCATACATTAATACCTTTAATGCTCCCGTGCGATCAGCGGTTGAAAATCCAGAGATGTGTGCTCTAATTTCATCGGTAAACAGCTCTTTTTCATATTCTTTTGGCCATGTGCCGACATACTTAGATAACTGAGACAATGAAGAGATAGTTAACTTTGATTTATCGAATAAAATACTTCTAGGTTGTTTTAAAATAGGCTGCGTCGAGAAATAAAACCGACCATTTTTCGGCATTGCTCCTGTAATATCAGCGTCTAAATTTTCAACTTTAAATAACGAACGCTTCCAGGGAGCATACTCTACCTCTAACTCATAATCAGTCGTCTCAAATACCGCAACCATAATCTCATGATATAAACCACTGCCATCTGTTTCAGTAAAGTTTTGCCAAGATTCAGTGACCCAAATAACAGGCTCCTTTGCCTGACTAGAGTAACTAGTAATAATTAGAGCCCATAAAAGTAGTAACCGAAATACCATCAACTAACCAATTTTGTCTTTTGAATACCCCCACTATAACCAAAGTTATTATCGATATAAACACAACTACAGATTTTTCTCTTAAGCCAAGTTATAATCTTAACAATTATAAATTAGTTAGAGTTATATCGACATGAAAGCAGGAATAATTGGCGCAATGGAGCCAGAAGTAGCTATTTTAAAAGCGAAACTTGAAAACTGTGAAACATTTACCCACGCAGGTTACACTTTTTATCAAGGCCAATTAAATGGCAATGATGTCGTTATTGTTCAATCGGGTATCGGCAAAGTAGCCGCGGCATTAGCCACTGCAATTTTGATAGATAAATTTCAGCCTGACTATGTGGTCAATACCGGCTCAGCCGGCGGTTTTGAACAATCACTGAAAGTCGGTGATATTGTTATAAGTTCAGAAGTGAGATATCACGATGTTGATGTTACCGCTTTTGGTTATGAAATTGGTCAGCTCCCTGCGAACCCCGCAGCTTATATCCCGCACCCTAGTTTAGTTAAAGCTGCCCAAGCAGGTATAGCCCAACTAGAAACTAGTGAAGGTAATAACATTCAAACCATAGTTGGTTTGATCACCACAGGTGATACTTTTATGACTAAAGATGATGACATAGCCAAAGCTAGGGCCAACTTTCCGACTATGGCAGCAGTAGAAATGGAAGGTGCCGCTATTGCTCATACTTGTCATCAATTTAACATTCCGTTTGTCATTATTCGTTCACTGTCTGATATTGCTGGTAAAGAATCTCCCACGTCATTTGAGACCTATTTAGAAACAGCATCGGTAAATTCATCACAATTAGTGATGAACATGCTTGACGTATTAAAGGGACAGCAATTATTATCTTAAAATGATAGATATTACTACAATAAGCTTTCCGCCAATCAACCACTTTAGCAGCACGGTATTGCTGCTTTTTGTTGTTATTTTAATAAAAGGTTTAATGACTCGTTTGGTTAATCACCAACCATTAAGCTTTTTTAACTTCTACTGTAAAAAACTCAGCGAAAAAGTAAACAAAGCTAAAAACCCAGCAAAACAACAAAGCATTGCCGGATTTATTGCCCTAGTTATCACTCTTGCACCTTTGATAGTTATTTTATCGCTATTCGAGATGTTTATTGAAGTTCCTTGGCTTTGGCAAGGCTGTTTACTTTATCTTGCCATTGGTCCATTTAACTTAGCGACAAGTAGTAAGTCAGTTGCACAGGCGTTAGTCGCCAATCAAAACTATTTAGCAAAACAAACACTGCAACCTTTAGTATTAAGAGAAACTGAGCAGTTATCTAAAATGGGCTTGAGCAAAAGTTGCATTGAAATGCAGTTACTCAAAACACTGCAGCAAAATTTTGTCGTCATTTTTTATTTTTTAATGTTTGGCCCTTTATTCGCATTCAGTTACCGATTATTGCTTGAAATGCATTACAGTTGGAACATTAAACAAACTGCTTTTAGCTCTTTTGGTCAACAAGCAAGTATTTTAGTTAACTTAATCCAATGGTTGCCGGTGCGGTTATTTACTTTACTGATGCTAATTATGCATTCCAAGCAAAACCTATTGTTATCCTGGCGTTTAATTAAAGGAAAAATTTTTCGCTTAAATAATGACATTGCACTTCATTGCTTAGCTTTGAATTTACAAGTGAGGCTTGGCGGTGTTGCTATCTACCATGATGAAAAGCTACGAAAAACAAGCTTTAATGATCAAGCTAGACAACCTGAACCAACCGATATTATTCATACCAGTACCCAGTTAAAATACACCTTAATTATTTGTGCGGTAATGCTAATAATGATTTCTGTTTTTGCCTTTATCATTCAAAATAAGTTATAACGATAAAGCTTTATATCAGTATAAGTTACGAGAAATAATACCATGAATGAATTACTTTATTGGTTAGATATATTTGGCATTATCGTCTTTGCCTTGTCAGGAGCGCTTGCCGCAGGAAAGTATCAACTAGACCCTTTCGGCGTAGTAGTATTAGCTTCTGTCACAGCGGTCGGTGGCGGAACCATCAGAGATATTATTTTGCAGTCACCGGTCTTTTGGGTGGTAAAACCTGTTTACCTTTATATTATCCTGGCCACAGCAATATTAACTATTATCACAATTAGACGCCCTAAGTTAATCCCAAAACGATTTTTATTAATAGCTGATGCGGTAGGCTTAGCTTTGTTTTCAGTACTTGCAACTCAAAAATCATTAAGTTTAGGTGCGCCAATTCCCGTAGCAATAATTATGGGAACCATCACGGGGGTAGCTGGCGGTATGATCAGGGATATTATTTGCAACGTAATCCCAATGATTTTACGACAAGAGATTTATGCAACTGCCGCTATGCTCGGTGGCGCTTTATTTATTATTTTTCAACAGATTGGTTGGCAAGACGATATTGCTTTAGTATCAGCAATTTTGGGTGCATTAACCTTAAGATTAGCGGCTATATATTGGCAGGTATCTCTACCCGCCTTTGATATTGTTGAAGAAAAAGATAAACACTAATTTAGAATCGATTATTATTTTAACGAGAAAATTGCTTAGTCATCTCGATATGCATTTTTTCATACCAACCCTCTTCGATAACGACGGGGGTAATGCTTCAATTTCAATGGTGCCACTTTTTGCCTATTTATTCGCTTCATCATAAATAGATAAAATATTTTTGATTACTAGAGACTGAGCTTTTAAAGAAAGTTTTTCAACCAGAACTTAGGTTCCAGCCTCAAATTTACAAATTCACGTTTGCGTGAGTGTAGCTTCTGGAAAAAAATTGTCTTAATTTAAGCTTGAATTCCCCAACCATCGTTATAGCCCGAATACTTAGCGGCAATTTTTTCAAAAGCATGCTCTTGTTCGATAACACTGTCATAGTTTGGCACCATAATAAGTGTGCAATCGACATCCCATACGTTAGGTGTCTCATCTTTATGAAGATCAACTTTTACATTGGGCATTGTCTCATTAATAAAGTCAGCCATTTCCTGTGCTTGACTTTGCTGCTCAAATAAATGAAAAAACACCACATCATGTTGCTGAGTTAAATCAATGCCCGATTGGTGCATTTCAGACAGTACCAGACCAGTTTCATCGTTAGGGAAGTTCATAAACTATTATTTCTTACTCTTGGGGTTGTCGGCATTGAGCCATTAAAATTAATTTTTGACCAGCACTTGAATATCATCATTAAATTTGTGCGATTGGTATTATAACCATTATTAATTTGAAAATACACAATAGCCCACCCCTTCTACTCTAAAAGATGGAAAAGTGTAAAGTGTCGGGGATTTAAGATGAGATACATTTATCGATAATAAGGCAATGTGGTCAGACGCATTAACTACCTTTGAAGATAAGTCGGATACCTTTTTGAAATATAACCTACCTAGAGGAAAAATTATGTTCTAGATAGGCTTTACAGGATGATAAAATTTCTTGAACACTGTTAACTAGGATTAAGTGCCTTTACAGGCGTAGCTTTAATTGAATAGCCATTTTTACTGACTTGCAGGTTATCAATTTCTATCAAGGCTTCTTGACCAAATTCTACCGTTAATCGGGGCTTGGAGATTGTTTTTTTATTACCTTCATTTAATTCTATCAATTCGTATTCTAATGAGACTAGCTCACCTAAGTCTTTTGCTTTAAAGTTAAAGGTGAAATTTTCACCCACTGTTATTGATGCTTTTTCTTCAAAATTCACCCATATTGTCATGTTTGAGGTAATCACACTTTCAGTATAAGATTCTTTTTCAGGGTTGTTGTACCTGTCGTAAGTAACTGTAATATCAAAATCAATCAAAGCACCCAATTGCTCTTTTTCTATGACACTGCGCTGAACTTGCTCATTATTATTTGATATCGCAAGTGTATTCCATGACATAGTTGTCAATGTAGCTAATGCGACCATTGCATAGGTAATTTTTTTTCTGAACGTCATTCTTCTTTTCTCCTTAAGTAGTTTTATTCGGGCAACATTGTTGGTGATACTTGAAGTAGCAGAGCAAACAAGGTTATGAGGTTTACTGTTATGCAGGGAATGATGGTTTGATAAAATTAGAGCAGCGAGATCTTCAATATATTTAACTTGACCGTAGATTTCACTGGCACTTTCATCACACCTTAGCTCAATTAAGAATCGATTTTCTTTAACCAGCTTACCGACAAGTGGATTCCACCAAAACAAACATTCCGTGATTTCTAATAGCAATAACCTTAGGTTGTCATGGTTTTTGATGTGCTGCTGCTCATGAGCAATAATAAGATTTATATGCTGAGGGTTAGAGATCCGACTTGAAAGAAGAATAATGGGATTAACTATGCCAAGTAACAAGCCACTTGAAACTTTGTTTACCGCATATACGGGTGTTTGATATTTATCACTCAGTTCATCAAGGAAGACCAATGATGAATCTTTCATTACTTGATTTCTCCACCTGAACGACTGAAATAACCGCTTAATAAAAAGCAATGCGCCAATGGCCATCAAACTAAATAAACTCCACATCAACCATAAGTCGACGTCAAAATACATTGACTGTTCACTACTTACGCTTTTAGCCAAACTGAACTCTGTAAAAGACAAAATTAATGGCTCCATTAATATCTCTTCAGGTATTAGTCCAGCCAAAATAGGATAAGGTATAAACCATGCGATGATGGCAAAAGAAGATAAGTAATAATTAGCAGTACAGCTACCTTCTCCATAGTTAATAATGGCCAATACAAGGAGAGAAATTCCAGCACTGAGATAAAAGTAATTTTCCACTTACTTTAGCTCCTTTTTTCTCTCTTTAAGCACTGACTCAAGATACTCAATATCATCTAAGTTAAGTTCTTCTTGTTCTAAAATATGCGCGGCTAATGGACGGATTTTCCCTAAAAAAACGCGATCGATAAAATCTTTTATTAACGGCGTTCGAACACTTTGTTTTTCAGTAATTGCTGAATAAAAAATGGTTCTTCCTTGGCTGCGACTGCGCTTAAGAGATTGTTTTTTTTCTAATCTATCGATGATAGTTTTTACCGTTGAATACTTTGCATCGCGTCTATGTTCAATAATTTTGTGAATTTGGGGTGCGGTAGCTTCATCCACCGCCCAAAATAATTGCATCACTTCAAGCTCAAAATCTGATAACGACATACTCATTCTCTTTTAACTATCTCTACATTTGTAGATATACTATATCTACAAATGTAGAGATAGCAATAGTCTTTACTTATTATTAGTAACTTTCAGTTAAAAGTTTATAACAAAACTCTTGAATAATTGATGTTCATGCAACTTTTTTGGTTAGTTTTTAGTGATATATCAATGAACATTACTTGAATAGACAGTACAGCTAGAAAGGGTTTTCAATATAAATTTAGATTCAGAATTAAAAAATAGCCTTCAAAGATTATCAAACTCAGGGATTAACTTTTACCTTTAAGTAAAGCTAAAAGTTAATCCCTTCCACCAAAATGTTTAATTACTCCAACGAATATCACAACTAATGAAACTAGAGAGAGCTTGAGCCTAGGCAACCAGATGCACCAATTATAATTTAACACCCGGTAGTACTTGACCACCTTGATACATGGTCAATGACTGAGCATTACCCTGTTCATCTACTTCAAAAACAATTTTTGCTTTAACGGCCTGATTAACAAACTCAGTTGTTGATAAAGCACTTAGGCTCAATTTAGCCTGCCCGGTAGCTTGTACAAATAATTGTTCTTTTTCATGACTAATGGTTAAAATAAACCCAGGTACCAATTCAAACCTGCCATTTAGTTTGACAAGGTTTTTAGTAGCAACAACTACTGGTGTATTCATTGCTACCTTATCTAATTTGTCAGTTAAATAAGCATGACCAATCTCATCCATATCAAAAGCAGAGTTGGCTAAAATCACAATGCCCCTTTGTTTGTTTTTATCAAAGCCAATAAATGAGCGAAACCCTCCTGTACCACCGTTATGCATATAATATTGGGAATTTTCACTGCTGATATTTAACCAAGCTAACGCTATTTTTGTTGAGTTATCATCAAAGTCAGCAGTAATTGTTTGGCTCAACTCTATATCATTATTTAATGCTTGCTGTTTCATCTGGGCGGTTAAAAATAGTGCCATATCTGCTGCACTTGACTTAATAGCGCCAGCACCCGCTAAAGTTGGTAACTGCCAATGTTTGGTTGGCTTTAATTGATCATTATGACCATCACTTAAACGAGCTAACATAGCGGTTGGTAAATCTACAAAGGTATTGTCCATTTTTAGATTAGTGAGTACTCTACTGTTTATTAGGCCTTGATAACTTTTATTGTCAATTATCGCTAATACATGACCGAGCAAACCGACACCAAGGTTCGAGTATTCAGTTTTTTCGCCAACCTCACGTGGTAATTGATAACCATTTAAAAATTCAACCATCATTTCAACGGTGTAATCTGCATATGGATCTAACGGATCGGCAAATGGCATATTAGTAGGTAATCGAGGAAGACCAGAACTGTGGTTAGCTAATGATAAAAAAGTAATCGCTTTGCCATTTTTTATCGGCAACTTAATCTCATCGGGTAAATATTGCTGAACCGGATCGGTTAGTTTAATTTTCCCTTCATTAACCATGCTAGCTAATGCTAATGCGGTAAATGTTTTACTGATTGAGCCAATTTCAAACAAAGTATTGGAGTCGATTAATTGCTTGGACTCTTTATTAGCAACACCAAGGTTCAAATAACTTATTTTATTATTTTCAATGATGACTGCTGCAATACCAACCCCTTGTTTTTCGATTGTCAGTTTGTGTTCTATAATTTCAGAAATTTTATTCATACTTTTAGATTCATAAGCATTAGCTGCACTAATAATACCTATAAACAGGACGATTAAAACAGTGATATTTGTCTGTCTTTGTTTTTTATTGCTGTTGATTATACTTTTACATTTAAAAATCATAATTTCACCTTGTAACTCTTTATTCGTTAAAATTTGGTCGCAACTATTCAATAACAAAGCACTCAAGCTTTGCCACTAATTAGTGTGGCGAGTATATTTGTGCTTAAAGCACGAGATTTAGTTAATGGCTAAAGACTGTTCATGTTCTCAGTTCTTGAGCTCAGCTAACCTTTGTTCGATATTTTCCAATAATGGGGTAAACTTTTTCTTTGCCGCCCGTTTATTTAAAAAGTAGACTCCTACAACTAATAAGGCTAAAAAGAAGTAATATTTTTGCAGATAATCGTTAATGGTAAACATGCTTGTTTCAGTTGCTGTTGACCCTAAAGTGATTAAGATAATACTGAGTGTTAGTGGAGCAAGATACCACCAAACAATAGATTCTAATAACTGCTTTTGTTGCTCTACCTTTTGCTTTTCTCTAATTAAGAAATCTTTGATACTACTGCTTTTAACTGCAGATACTTTTCTAGCGTTTAAAAGTTTATATGGAATGTAGATACATGAAATAATTGCGGTGATTAAGCCCATTGTTTGCATAATACCAACTGTATTAGTTAAACCATAAATCCAAAAAGGAATTAACAAAACAGCGATAGATATTTCAAGTAAATCACGTCGTTTAATTTCTTTATCAATTTTTGTTGTCTGCTTTTCTAAGTTAGCAATAACCTCTGTTAAGTCATCAGTAGAAGCATGACTAACCACTGCCTCTCTCCACCCCTGTTTTAAGTCGTCTAATTGCATTATTCTTCTCCTATATACTGTTTTTCAAATTCATCTTTTATACGTTTAATACGCACTCTGACCGCATTAGCACTAATACCGACCACATCAGCACAAGCCTCTGAAGTTAATCCATCTAAATACATCATTAAAATACTCGCATCGGTATCAGTTAAATGGTTCATAAAACTATTCAGTATTTCGGCTTGGCAGTTATCTTGTGCTGGCTGATTGATACTAAATTGATTTTTCGACATCGAGTGTTTGATATCTCTGTGCTTAATCGTTTTACTTACATAAGTACAAGCGGTATTTAAAGCCACTTTATATACCCAAGTTTCTCTAGATGAATTGCCCTTAAAAGAAGCAAAACTACGCCACAGCTGTAGCATAATTTCTTGATACATATCTTCAAGCTCACCCTCATGGCAATAACGAGAGGCAATATAACGAATTCGCCCTTGGTTATTTAGGATCACTTGTTCAAATTCTTTATGCATCGTTGTTCCTGCAAGGTTCAATTATATAGATATTAAGTTAGTCTTGGCAAAAATGGAATTGTGTCAAAGCAGGAGAAATAAAAAAAGCTTGTGACTTTATTGATAACTCACATTTAAATATTTTGAGTTGTTTTGTATAGTGTGCACAATAAAACATTCACCCATCCTTAGGCTTTTAAGTCCTTACCACAAAGTGATTTTCATTTTGAATAATTACTGAATTATGCAACCTTGATTGATACAAGCAGTTGTTAGTGAAAGATCTGTTGTTAAACATGCTTTTGCAAGGGAACTATCTGTACTAATACTAGCCACCCTAATTAAAATAGCTGCGCCTTTAGTATTTACCGCCACAGTACAGCCTATTAATTTACTGCCAGTTTCAAACAAAATACATTGTTTATTGGTCTGACAACTTAAGTTTAATGAAATGATTTGTTTGAGAGATTGTTCAACAGCGGTAAATATTTGGCTGGAAGGTACTTTTTGTCTATCACTTTGCTTTTGCTGTTTAAGTTGTTGGCTATAAGCTTGTTGGTCAAGTTTATGTTTTAAAACTGTTGTTTTCGCTTTGTTTTCTTTTAATAAATACCCTAAGCCAAGTAATACCACCAAAAAACCGACTAAGACGATTATTGCAATGCCAAGCCATTTAAACATACTTATAAAGCAGGTGTTTCTGTCGTTGGGTATAACGCTAACATCGCTGAAATGGCTGATTTTATTTTACCATTTGCCTTGCGGGAGTTATCTTCAACATCAATATCTAAAGGGTAAACACTGCGCCATACCGAACGTTTAGTTTTAGGATCCACTAGATCAATAATTAAATTACCGGGGGATAAATTCCAATTTTTTTGCTCTGATTGCCAATTACTGGCTCTTAAACAATAAGCACAATATAAAACATTTTTATTATATTGAGAAATATCCGCTCGTATTTGATCGATTAAATGATAACTAACAATGACATCGGCTTGCTCAAGCTCAGTATATGAAAATCCTTGTTTTTCCATCGACTTTTCAATGGCTATTTCAATACCGTTGCGAGTCACATCATTAATTGATTGAAACTCAACAAAATCTGAGTTTCGTTCATACATGCTATAACTGACGACTTGGCTAAAATCAAAGCCTGTTTGATAAACTACGCCAGCTTGCTTCATAACTGAGCAAGCCGTTAGTAATATTAAAAGTAAGGTAAAGGCTAACTGCTTCATTTAATCAACATAGTATTTTAAATAGAGCCTAAGCCTAGCAAATGGTCATTGCCTTAGCTACTTAAATGCAGGCTACATTAAAATAGACAGACTGATAGAATCAAAAGCAATGACATTGCCACCAAATTCTTTAGCAAAAGCTTGAGCATCAACTTGTAAACTAAAGCTAGCTAAAGTTTTACCCATAGCGCCAGTTTTTTCCGAGCCATCTACATACCAAGCTGTTTTAGCGTCAATAAAATGTTCATCGTTAATTGTACCCCAAGGCATTTTGCTCATGTCATGTACTAACATTTGTGCAACGTTACGTTGATTTTCTGGGTCTAGGTAGTAGCTGAACATATCGCGAGTGGAACAAAACTTAAATGCCTTATCGCCCTGCTCTTTGCTAAATAATTCACCCTTTGGCCCATCAAAACGGGTGATTAACATACCGCATAAATGACATTCTTCACTAGATTCAATGGCCACTGCTTTATATATCATTTTTTGTTGCTCATCTTGTTCAGAGCAAGAGGATAATATGACTAAGAAGAAAAAAGATAATATTAAGCTGATGTCTACAGTGTTTTTTTTCTTTAGGCGTATTGTCATTAAAGTGTCTTCTTGTTGAAAATAATTGACCTTGAGACAGGCTTGAGTTTATCGCAATGGCTAAAGCGCCATTGACATCGCTACCATCAAGCCCTGCGAGATTAACTAAACGAAATATATCGGCTGGATTTAACATCATCAATTGAGTTAAGCCCTGTTGAGTTAAGCCTGGTTCGCCCCCTACTAACAACGCCAGCAACGCTAAATCAAATACTAAGGCAAACAAAAAACCAAGTAATCAAAGCAAAACCCACTGCTTTTGATTTTTCACTCACTAACAAGCTGATCAAATAGGCGATTGCGGTAAAGCTCAAACCCAATAAAATGGCACTGGCAATAAATAAACCAAAAGTGACTAATACCGCATCATCTTCCAATTGAAAAAACAATTATAATACCGATGCGCCAAAACCGAGTAATGTCGCCAAAGCAATAATACCTCCTTGTCCGATAAACTTACCTAGCAATAACTGTGTTTTACTTAATGGGTAGGTTAATAGCAGTAATAAGGTAACTGCTTCTTGCTCACCAACAAAGCTGTCATAACTGATCAGTAAGGTATGCCCTTTGCTCTGAACATCGATGATAAATCACCTAAACACTTGCCAGCCGACAATACGATAGCATCACCATCTTTACCGTCAGCAAGCACAGTTTGTAAATTATCTTCGGGCGATATCTGCAAACGTTCAGCCATTGATTGCCCTGTGAATAAATTCAACAGGAATATCAGGAAACACAAATTTAAGGGAGTTATTTTCATAAATTAAATTACGGATTTAAAATAATGAAGCGTTTGGGGCTATTATTATAAGGTGAAATACAAAGTAGAAACAGCATAGCAGTATTTAATTGCCATGCCTTTGATTTTGATTAACTATTGATTTTATATTTTCCTTATTGATCGGCTACTCGACAAGAGCTAACTCATCCTAGAAATACCAGCATAGGAAATTCTTTTTATAACTTTGCAATACAGTCGGCTATGACTATCGCGCCTGCTGAGGAAACATTCATAGAATTGCCCATGCCAAACATCGGAATATGAATAAGCATGTCCGATAAGGCAATAACTTCATCAGAAACACCAAACTTTTCAGAACCTAAAACAAAAGCTATCGGTAATTGGTAGTCTGCGTCTAAGTAGATGATTGAATTTTGGCAAAGCTCAATTGAGGCAATTTGATACCCTTGTAGCTTAAGTTCTGTAATAACATCAACAGATGATAATTTCTCTTCAATGGTTACCCATTTTTGAGTCCCGATCGAGGTTTTTCTTAATTTTTTGGGATTAATTTTTTGTTCGCCACAAATCACCAATTTTTCTAATAAAAAAGCGTCTGACAAACGGATCATTGCACCAATATTATGACTACTTTGAATACCATCTAAAATAAGAATAACTTGATTTTTTTCTCGTTCGACAAACGCTTCTCTTGATGGTTTTTGTTTTCTTAATTCTTCAGTAGAGAGTTTGCTCATTAGATAACTTAATAATATTTTGAATTAGCTTTGAATGGGATTATATAATGGCTTGTATGCAGTAGAAAACTAAAAGTTTAATAAATTAGGTTCTATTGAAAATGTTGTACAAATTACTAATAAAAAAAACATATTTTTAACAGTATGATTTTCACTTTGTTATCAACTAATCGTTAATAATTAGCAACTAAGCTTCGAATAGCATTCTTCCACGCATTTCCATGTTAGTAGTGCATTAGCTGCATGACAGAACCGGTCCGTGTTATGTCAGGCATACTACCCTTTCAAAATTTTGCTTATATGACTTGGAGCAAGCTAAGTTAATAACTTTTTTTAAGCAGTATCCTTAAAATATAACCATAGTATTTGTATGGGTATAATTACTTGGCTTGTTTGCATTTATGAACTACTCTGTTAATAGGAAAGTATTCAGCTAATGGACTGAAAGATGGGAAGTAAACAAGAAATATCTCAAAGTGAAAGCCTTATAAGACGGCTATACGAAATCACCACTCAACAAAATATAAGTTTTGATAATCAAGTTCAACAATTATTAGAACTAGGTTGTGAACGCTTTAAATTAGACATAGGTATTTTAGCAAAAATCACAGGGAAGGAATGTCACCTTGAGTACTTAAATTGTGCCAATGGTAACCGACTTAAAGCGGGGGACTGTTTTGATTTAAGTATCACCTATTCTGAAATTACTCTCAAAGCAAAAGGACCCGTCGCATTTGAGCATGTTAAACAATCAGCGATTAATAAACACCCAGCTTACTTAGAATTTCAACTAGAAAGCTATATCGGTATTCCAATAAAAGTTAATAATAAAATTTTTGGCACATTAAATTTTTCCAGCTTAGAGCCATATGATAAAAAATTTAGTCATGTTGACATAGATGCGCTGCAACTAATGGCTATTTGGGTAGGGCATGCTTTGGCTCTTAGACAAACAAGTAAAAAACTTAAAACAGCCAATGAGCAACTTGAACAATTAATTAGAACGGACGTCATCACGGGGCTCTATAATCGCAACGCCTTTCAAGAAATAGTTGAGAAGCAAATTTCATTAGCCAATAGAAATGGTTATTCAATATCTATTGTTAAATTAAACCTAGAGCGTTTCAATCCATTTAAAGGAAAATACGGACAACTTGAAGCCGATAAAGTATTAACGATTACTGCAGGTATCCTGATAAAGAAATGTAGAAGTACCGACATTATTGCTAATTTTGGTGGAGAAGAGTTTGTCATTGCACTGATAAATACCGATCAGCGAGGGGCATTAAAAAATTGTGATTCTTTAACAAAAAGCATTAAAGACAATAAATGGCAATTACACAATTTCACGGCTAAATGTGGGGTATCAACGTATACACCATCAAAGAAAGAGAACCTATCAACAATTAAGATAATTGAACAGCTTCTTAAAGAAGTGGATTCTGCTTTATTTCATTCAAAATCTGTTGTTATGAATTAAGTTAGCATATTAAGAGGATTTTTAATGTTTTCTGCACATGGAGATTGGAAAATTTTTGCTAGTGATAATTATGTACTTCAGTGGTTTAGTGGCTGCTGGAATGAAGAAGCAGCTATACAGTATGTAACAGAATATAGAGATAAAACCGAACACCTTGACGGTAAAAAATGGGTCATGTTATCTATTTTTGAAGAATGGGAGTTGGCTGTCCCGGAAATAGCCCCTCATATAGAGCAACACTGTCAAAGATTTAAGGACATTGGCTGTATTAAAGATTGCCATGTCTACAGCCCAAGTGCTACAAAAGGCATGCTGCTTGAGCAACTTACTCCTCAAACCGAAGGAAGCTATGAGAGGCAAGTATTTACTGATATTGAAAGTGCAGTAACTTGGCTTAAAAATTGCGGTTATGAAGTGGAAATAGATAAGTTTGTTAGTCAGTTACCAAAGTAATATTATCAGCAACGAGGTATAATAAAATACTAACCAATAGATCTATTGGTTAGTATTAATAAAATTAATAACTAATTACAAACACGTAGTGTTTATAACATTTAGTCGGATTATCCAGATTTTTTAGTATTAGCTTTTCTAATACCTAAACCCGCTAGGGCTAAACCAAATAAGGCTATTGAAGTTGGCTCTGGAATAGTGCCCCCAACAACTAGACTCATATTTGCTACATCTTGCATAACACCAGAATTTAAACTAATTGATGATACACCAGATTCACGAGTATAGTCGTAGGAGATATATCCATAATTATTAGCTGCAGTGATAAATGCAAGTGCGCCATTGTGTGAACTATCCCAAACGCCAAAAGTTGAACCTCCAACTAAAATAGTATCCCAATCACCATTTACAGATAAATCAGAATTAAATGTACCATCACCAATAATATCACCAGCTGAAAATGAATTTAGAAAGTAGTACCCACTTATCTGATTACCTGTGGTAGCAAAAGTACCAGTGCCATTCATCATAAAGTCTAAATACTCGAATGAAGACCCTGGATCAATGGAAATAACACTTCCATCAGATAAGGCAAAGGTGTATGTCGATAAATCACTTTGCCCGTTGCCTTGAACAAAAGTTTCATTGATATCAAAATCAACCAAAGCAGCCGATGAAGTAAATGAAATTGATAACATTGCCAAAGTAGCAACAAGTGGTTTAGTGAATGCTTTTAACATTTTTTTTCCTTAGAAGATATTTAAATAGATTAGCTCACACAAAACAAGCAATTAACATACCAAAAAATATAACCAATTAAAAAACAAGTACTTAAGTGCAATCGAATCTTGTGATTTGATTGCGCTATGCTAACTGTAAAAAAATTAGACAGTTAAAGTAAAGTGTAACTATTTTATACTGATTCGCGCAAACTTACGTTTACCTACTTGGTAAACCGCTTGAGAGCCACTGGCGATTTGCAAAGATTTATCGACAATTTTTACTCCATCAATTTTCGCAGCGCCTTGTTTGATCATTCGATACGCTTCCGAGGTACTAACCACTAAACCAGCTTCTTTGAATAAATTAGCAATAGCAATTTCACCACCTTCTGCAGTAATTTCTATCTCAGGCATGTCATCAGGCATTGCGCCTTTTTGAAAGCGATTAATAAATTCATCATGAGCGCCCTGCGCTGAAGCTTCATCATGAAAACGAGCAATTAGCTCTTTCGCTAAGTCAATTTTAACATCGCGGGGGTTCAGCCCTTCAGCAATTTTAGTTTTATAAGCTTCTATTTCTTCAATAGGTTTAAAACTTAACAACTCATAATAACGCCACATTAAAACATCTGATATTGACATGATTTTACCAAACATTTCTGTTGGGCTATCGGTAATTCCAATGTAATTATTTAACGATTTAGACATTTTTTGAACGCCGTCTAACCCCTCAAGTAATGGCATCATTAAGACAGTTTGTGGACGTTGTCCTTCTGATTTTTGTAACTCACGGCCCATTAATAAATTAAACTTTTGATCCGTGCCGCCTAACTCAACGTCTGCTTCTAAAGCAACAGAATCCCAACCTTGAACCAGTGGGTACATAAACTCATGAATGGCAATAGATTGGCCAGCTGCGTAACGTTTTTTAAAATCATCACGCTCCATCATACGTGCAACAGTTTGGCGAGATGCGAGTTTTAGCATACCTGCAGCACCCATTTTATCCATCCATGTTGAATTAAAGGCAACGGTAGTTTTAGCTGGATCAAGAATTTTAAATACTTGTTCTTTATAAGTTTCAGCGTTTGCTAATACATCTTCTCTAGTCAACGCTTTACGCGTAACATTTTTCCCCGTTGGATCACCAATCATGCCGGTGAAGTCACCAATCAAAAAGATAACTTCGTGACCTAATTGCTGAAATTGACGTAACTTGTTGATTAAAACTGTATGGCCTAAATGCAAATCGGGTGCTGTTGGATCAAAGCCAGCCTTAATTTTTAAGGGTATGCCTTTTTTAAGTTTTTCTAATAATTCATCTTCTACTAAGATTTCTTCTGCACCACGTTTGATTTCAGCAAACGCTTGATTAACATCGGTCATTGACCTGACTCCACTTCTCAAATAACAATTGTATTTTCAATTAATGGCCGAATTCTACTGCACTTTAGCGACTAATTAAAAGCTTAAAATTAAAACAAAGGGTATTTTTTGTCTAACTTTTGATATAGTAAACGAAAGGCGTCGTAAACTCGTGCTAAATAAATTCGCAACAAAAGCAGTAACCGTTTGAAAAAATTAAAAAATATATATATTCAATTACCAAAACAGCACAAACTGATCATCAGCTCATTCAGTGTTTTATTAATGCTGATCTTGCTTATTCCTTCAGAAAAAGCTACTGCTAGCCGTCAAAGTGAAAGCGATTCATATCAAATAGGCCAACGCTATCAACTTGAGTTACCAATCAGCAATGTTCCTCCTGTCGTATCAACTACTACAAATGAACGACAGCACTCGGCAATTAATCACCAACAGATTAGTAAACAAAAAATTAGTGAAGAGAGTATTTCATGGCAAATCGCACATGTTAAAAGTGGAGATTCTCTAGCTAAAATATTTAAGCGTTTTGGTTTTAATGCAACAACTACCTATAAAGTTATTAATGCAGACGGTGAACACAGTAAATTATTAAAAAAAATTAATGTCGGCGACAAAATTCACTTAGGAAGTAATTCCCAGCAGCAACTTATTGCTCTAAAATATCCATTATCGAAAACTGACACTTTGTATATAGATATAAACGAGCAAGGTTATCAATCTTATAAAGAATCTAAAGTCGTCGACATTAGAGAAACTTTTGCCTTTGGTGTTATAAAATCGAGTTTTTGGAATGCGGCAATTGAAGCTGGCTTAGAAGATAAACAAATTATCGCGTTAGCTAACATCTTTGGTTGGGATATTGATTTTGCCCTTGATATACGTAGTGGTGACAGTTTTCATGTTGTTTATGAAAACCGCTATATTGATGGTGAGTTTATTGGCACAGGAAAAATATTAGCTGCTGAATTTATCAACCAGGATGACCCTTTTCAAGCCATACGCTTTACAGATGATGAATTCTATACTCCTGATGGCAGAAGCATGCGCAAAGCATTCTTACGTGCTCCGGTAAACTTTAGATATATTAGTTCAAATTTTAAGCTTAAACGCTTTCATCCGATTCAAAAGCGCTGGAAAGCACATCGTGGTACCGATTATAGAGCAAAAAGTGGTACACCGGTTGTAGCAGCAGGAAACGGTAAAGTAACTCACTCAACAAAGAATAAGTACAATGGTAATTATGTATTTATTCAACATGGTAATGGCATCGTTACTAAATACCTGCATTTCTCAAAACGTGCAGTTAAAAAAGGCCAACGAGTAAAACAAGGACAAGTGATAGGTTATGTCGGTTCAACAGGTATGTCTCAAGCACCTCACTTACATTATGAGTTTTTATTGAACGGTGTACATCGTAACCCTCGTACTGTAAAACTGCCGGACGCAAAACCCATTAATAAGAAATTTAAACGTGAATTTTCATTAATTGCAACTCAGCGCTTGTCGGACTTATCAGGTTCAAAACAAGCTTTATTAGCTATGCAGTCACCTTCAGAAAATCAACAAGTTGCAGCGAACCAATCGGCGGATGACTAAACCTTTATATTATATTGGCTTGATGTCTGGCACGAGTGCCGATGGTATTGATCTAGCACTGGTTGATTTTTCTAATGACAGTATTACATTAGTTGCAAAATATTATCAGGCCTATGATCAAGAAACTCATCAAGCAATAACGTCTTTATATACCAATAGTAGTAATGAAATAGACAGGGCATTTTCCCTTGATGTTCAGCTTGCTCACCAATTTAGTAGCACTATACTAAAGTTCATTAAACATCAGCGTTTACAGCCAGAGAATATCGTTGCAATTGGTAATCATGGTCAAACCATTCGCCACCGCCCTCAAAACCAAGAGACTCAAGCCCAAAATGCTTTTACCCTTCAAATCGGCTGTAATCAAACCTTAGCAACCTTAACAAACATTAGAGTTGTCGGGCAATTCAGACGAAAGGATATGGCCTTAGGGGGTCAAGGCGCGCCTTTAGTACCGGCTTTTCACAAAGCATTATTTGCTAACCATCAAGAGAAATCACCAAATACTTTTGTCGTAAATATTGGTGGCATTGCCAACTTAAGCTTTTTACCCTCCACCACTTCAAAATATAACAGCGGAATAGTTAAAGGCTTCGATACAGGCCCAGGTAATGCTTTAATGGATGATTGGTACCAACAACATCATAATGACTCCCGTTATGATAAAAGTGGTGACTGGGCGGCTAAAGGGACTATAGATATAACATTATTGAACCACTTATTATCAGACAGCTACTTTCAATTGTCTGCACCTAAAAGTACCGGCAGAGAAATATTTCATATTGGCTGGTTGCAAGATAAACTCCTGAATTATTCATTAGCTGCAGTAGATGTTCAAGCCACATTATCAGCGTTAACAACACAGACTATATGTAGTGAAATTATTAAACTCAGCCATTCTGGTAATATATTTTTGTGTGGTGGTGGTGTTTTAAATACCCATTTATATCAATCTATAAAACAGTATCTTACAGGTAGCACAGCTCAACAATACCACTTTACTCTATCATCAACTGATGAAGTCGGTATTGATAGTGAAGCATTAGAAGCCATGGCCTTTGCTTGGTTCTCGTATGCATTTGATCATAATATCCCTGGAAATATTCCAGCAGTTACAGGTGCAAGAAAGGCTGCAGTTCTTGGTACAAGTTATCAACCTTAGTCAACCTGAGTTCACTTTTCCACCAATCAATAAATACTATTTAATTAAATAATGAACTATTCTTATATGTCGCAATCTAAGAATTTGTACCTTATTACCAATGTAATAGATAGGAGGAGGTATGGAATTTAGTGATATACATATTGGCATGAAGTGCGGAAGTAAAAAAGGCAGTGGCACTGTTACCTGGATCGATGGCTCAACTCGCACTGTTTATTTGTCTGATAGCAAAAGCGATGATAATTTTGAAGTGAAATTAGAAGACCTCATTGATGACCCTCAAGTACACAACCGAGGTGATACTTTTTATTAGCCAACATAAGTTTAAACGAGAAATAAATTATGTCGTAACAGCTATTGATTCTGTTATGGCATTCTTATCACAAAATAGGAAACTCACACCATCTTCCCACGGGGAAAATCAAATCACGTTACTCTTTCTGATACTATATCGAAGGGATAAGGATGGAAGCCATAGCCCCACTTTTCTGGCACAGTATATCTGTACTGTCTTTTTTCTGGTTGAATTTTACCGTCCTACTCCATTTTGAGTATTACAAATAAAAATAACGCACCATGAGTGATTATTAAAAAAGAGCCCGTCTAAATACCGATATCATAGATTACCGATACAAAGCCAAAATTTCAGCTACTTTTTTACGTCCTCCACCATTTTGGCTTATCGTTCTAGAAACTTTTATCGACTTGAATCTTTTAGCATTTTCATAAATTTTTCTCGTCCATATAGTATCATGGTTGCTAATTAAAACGCTGACCTTTGAAGAGCTCGATACTTCTTCTGCAGCATTGGCAAGATCTGCTTGTTCATCTAAACCAAACCCGTTGCCTGAATAACTTGTAAAGCTTGCCGTTTTACTTAATGGCACGTAAGGAGGATCGCAATAGATTACATCACCACATTTAGCTCTTTTAAATGTTTCACGATAACCTTCACATACAAATGTCGCATTTTGTGATTTTTCAGCAAAAAAAGTTAATTCTGCTTCAGGAAAGTATGGTCGTTTGTATTTACCAAATGGAACATTATAGCCACCAGACTTATTATAGCGACACAAGCCATTATAGCCATGACGGTTCATATATAAAAATAATAACGATCGGTAATAAGTATCAGAAGTTGCATTAAATTCTTTTCTTAACTGGTAATACACTTCGCTTTGGTTAGTTTCTGGGACAAATAATTTTGCAGCATCTTCAATATAGTTTTGTGGCTTTTGTTGAAGAATTTTATAGAGGTTAATTAGATCTTTATTAATATCATTAAGCGTATAATGTTCATAGTCACTATTTAAAAAAATAGATCCCGCACCAACAAAAGGCTCGATTAGATGTTTTCCCTTAGGTAACATTTTATTAATAACATCGCTTAGGCTATATTTCCCACCCGCCCATTTAAGAAAAGATCGATGCTTTTTGTTCATCCCAACCAATTGCCTTTTATTTAAACATGATAATATAAATCAAAGACGCGATTGTAGCCTGATTACCTGATGATACCAATCATATTCATAGGTTCTCAGCAGTAATAGTTCGCAAAATAGAATAAGTTTCTTATTGAGAGTGTAGATACTCATTCATTTCATTCTTTATTGCTTCAATTGGTTTAACCCATGGTTTATTTTTTTGCAACTCTATCGGCAACATCGATATTACCGCTTGTACATCAGACTTCAGTGGATAAACCCGAGTGGTAATTATAAATACCCTTGCACTATTCAAAACTCGACTATAGCTGACAAAATTTTGCTGGTTATATTTTTCCATGAACGCTCTATACGTTTCTAATTTTGAAAAACCTATTATTTGTGCCACATAGCCTTGTTTAATTTTTTGAAAGTACTCCTCGCTAAGAATTACCTTATTATGTTCAGTTACACTCGGCGAGTCCAAAATAATTGTACTATCAAAAGTATCTGCTTTTAACTCTTCTACAACGGCAAGCTGTCCAGCTTTCACTCCCTTAGCACTAATTTTTTCAGTGTTTATTTGCCTAGTAATTATTGGCTTAGTTATTAATATGTTTGCTACTTCATTCGGCTGTGCAATTTCAATTAGCTCACTAGCGGTTTTAGTATCCTTATGAGCCACTAGGTTTTGATATATTTCGCTTGCTCTAGCTTGTGGAGCAGAGATTTCCATTACCTTAATAAAACTTGAGCTTTCAACCTTTAACGCATCTAACCTCAGGCTATCCTTTTCACCTAAAGAATCAAATTCTGTAAATGTCGGACTTTCAGCTTGATATAAAAAAATTAAAGATAATATTGTCGCGCTGCTTAAAAAGGTAACAGCGATCATGCCTTTTCTAAATGGTGTTAATAGCTTTGAATGGTTTTTATTGGAAACGAGTGTATCAATACAAATGAGTTGTCCATCTTCAGCAGAAACAATGGATAGCTTTTCTTTAAAAACGACTTTATTATCAGAAATTAGCTGTCTCGTTTTTTCTTCCCCTAAAAGTAAAACGTTGACACATCGACCAGCTTTAGCCGCAAGTTCAGCTAGCTGGCAGAACTCATGCATTAGTTGTAATGAAAGAAATTGAACATTCTCCACAACAATACTTATAACCTCTTTACTACCTTTTGATAGTTTTAGAACAGTAACCGCTAACGCTTCTTCAGGATCAAATAAGGTATCAACAAAAAGTTGTTCGATTAATCGACACCTTATTTGAATTTCATTAAGTTTAGGGGAGACAGCTATGAAAGCTGCATTATGGTTGCTTGGTAGTGTTCCAAGAAAGTGACTACCTACTGCTGAATAAACATCACTGCTATCATCAATAACCAATACAGCATGCTTAGAGAAACGCATTATATATTCAATACGGGCATTTGTACTTATACTGGTCACTTTGGTTTCTGTGATAGAGTTTACTTGTTTATTTGCTGGTACGGGCATGCTTCACCTTTAATACGCATTAAACACTCATAGTTAAGTGTTCATACTGTTATAAAATTTGTTGAAGCATTTCCTCAGTGATATCATCGCGGATTTCAGATTGCCCAATTGCTGTAGGAACTATAAATCTGAGCTTACCCGCGATATTCTTCTTATCTCTTTGCATATGAGGGATAAACTCATTAAACCCCATAGATTCTGGAGCAAGTAATGGTAACTCAAATACTGCAATAAGAGACTCAATTCGACGAAGATCTGACACTTCAAGCAAATTCATTGCTACTGCCAATTTAGCAGCAAGTACCATGCCAGTAGCAACTGCTTCGCCATGAAGCCATTTACCGTATCCAAGCTCAGCTTCAATAGCATGCCCAAAGGTGTGCCCTAAGTTTAATAATGCCCTTACTCCTGATTCTTTTTCGTCAGCAGAAACTATTTTAGCTTTACACTTGCAGCAAGTTTCAATCATTTTAATTAATACTGAACTATCACCTGCCTTTATCAAATCAACATTAGCTTCTAACCAATTAAAAAATTGATTGTCTCCTAAAATACCATATTTAATAACTTCAGCCATTCCTGCATTAAATTCCCGTTTAGGTAGGGTCTTTAAACTGTCAATATCAATTATAACAGCCTTGGGCTGATAGAATGCACCTATCATATTTTTACCAAGGGGATGGTTAACCGCAGTTTTTCCACCAACTGATGAATCAACTTGAGAAAGTACCGTTGTTGGAATTTGAATAAAATTAATTCCACGTTGATAACAAGCAGCCGCAAAACCAGTGATATCTCCGATAACACCGCCACCTAGGGCAATTAGTGTACTGTCACGTCCGTGTAAATTGGTAAGCAAGTGAGATATGATTTTTTCAAAGTTAACTAAATTTTTTTCAGCTTCCCCATCAGGTAAAACTATAGTATCAACTTGAAAACTAGATAATTGTGATATCAGAATATCTAGGTATAAGGGTTGTACAATATCGTTAGTAACAATACAAACCCTATTACCTGAAATGTGCTGTGAAAGTATTTCTTTAGCAGTAAGTAACCCTTTATCAATATAAATAGGGTAACTTCGCTCAGCTAGATCAACGTATAACTTTGTCATAGTTAAAAATCTAAACGTTCTACTATTTTATGTGCAACAACTTTCGCACTTTGATCATCCGTTTTCACGATAACATCAGCGATTTCTTCATACAAAGGATTACGTTCAACAGCTAGCTTTTCAAGCACTGAACGAGGGTCTTCAGAGGTTTGTAATAAAGGACGACGACGATCACGCTGAGTACGAGCCACTTGTTTATCAATAGTAGTTTCAAGATAAACTACAATGCCACGAGCGGACAGTCTATTGCGAACTTGAGCGCTGATTACCGAACCACCACCCGTTGCTAAAACAATACCCTGCTTTTCTGTCAGGTCATCTATAATTGATTCTTCTCTTTTACGAAAGCCTTCTTCGCCTTCAAGATCAAATACCCAAGCGATATCGGCACCAGTACGGCGTTCTATCTCTTGATCTGAATCAAAAAATTCTAGATGCAATCTATCAGCTAATTCTCTGCCAATAGTGCTTTTGCCGGCGCCCATAGGCCCAACAAGGAATACGTTACGTTTTTCAGCCATTTGTCTAACTTAAACTCGTTATAATTTACGTGAATAGGTAAGAGGGAACCCCCTCGAAAATTTCAAGGGCGCAATTATCGCAATTCTTCGACCTAGATTGCAAGTAAGAATGCAATAACTGGGGATAAAAAGTCCAATTACTGCATATTTTAGTTAAAAATGTTCAGTAACTATGCGAGGAGTAACAAAAATTAATAATTCTTTTTTCTCATTAAAGTTGTTTGTATTTCTAAACATCCACCCGATATAAGGAATATCACCTAAAACTGGTATTTTTGATACGCTACTTATTATTGCTTGTTGATAGATACCACCAAGAACTATTGTTTCACCATTATTTACTAAAACCTGTGTACCAATTCGCTGGGTATCAATGGCTGGTGCTTGCCCGTTAGTAACGTCTGATACCGTATCTTGTGTTATCAATAAATCTAAGATGATTTTGTCATCAGGGGTAATGTGAGGCGTAACCGTTAAGCTTAATACTGCTTTTTTAAATTGAACAGCAGTTGCACCACTAGAAGCAGCTTGTTGATAAGGTATTTCAACACCTTGTTCAATGTAAGCTTCTTTTTGATTTGCCGTTGTAATACGAGGACTTGCAATGATCTCGCCCTTATTCTCTTTTTCCATCGCTGACAGTTCTAAATCAAGTATCGTTCCATTTGCTAGACGGGCTACCTGAAAAGCAATTGTTCCTGCGGCACTGGCCACAGGTAAATTAACATTCAGTCTGTCCGATAAAGAAGGTACTGTAGAAGGTGAAGAGTTCATACTGTTCATGGCTTCTAAAGTTCCCGAGGTATCAATATCACCATCGGAATTAGAAGTAACGCCCCAGCGAATACCTAATTCTTCATTAATGTTATCTTTAACGGTTACCATCCTAGCTTCAATAACAACTTGCCTTACCGCAATGTCCAAAATGCTGACCATTCGCTTAATATCTTCAATACTTGCAGCAGTATCTCTTAGTAGCAACGTATTAGTTCTTTCATCAACGGATACACTGCCTCTAGTTGATAAAATGCTAGTATCATCATTTTTGATAAGACTGGCTAAATCACTTGCTTTCGCGTAGTTAATTTGAACATATTCAGAATATAAAGGCGCTAATTCTTCTACTTGCTGTCTTGCTTGTAGTATTTTAGCTTCGCGAGCTGCTAACTCATCGCTAGGAGCAACCATCAATATATTGCCTTCCATGCGTTTATCAAGGCCTTTCACTTTTAAGATTATATCTAATGCTTGATCCCATGGAACACCATCCAATCTCAAAGTAATGCTACCTGTCACCGTATCACTGGTAATTAAGTTAAAACTATTAAAGTCTGCAATAATCTGTAGTGCTGTTCTTACTGGGATATCTTGGAAGTCCAATGTCATTTTACGACCAGTAAAATCATCAGTTCCACCTAAGTAAGCAGGTATTTTTTCAGCCGATTTTTTTACCGTAAGTATAAATACATTTTCAACTTGTTCATGTTCGAAAGTAAAGTTGCTATTAATATCAACTACCAATCTTGCATTCCGTCCATCTTTAAAAGTTTCAACTCCAGTTATAACTGTACCAAAGTCTGTAACGTCCAATTTATATAATAAATCTTCAACTATTTGGGTATTGTGAAATTCAATATAAACTTTGCCCAATTTGTCACTTACATCAACAGCAACAGAATTTTCACTAAGATTAACGATGACTTGACCTTCGTTTTCGGAACCGCGTCTGAAGTCGAGTGATTCAATATTATTAATAAATTGCTCACCCCCAGCCGACAACTCTTCTACAATGGCTGCTGATTGACCATAGTTTAACGTCACCGAAAATTGGTCACCTTCAATAGCGACATCAAAAACACCTAAGTGCTCTAAATTCACCATGGCGACTAATTTATCTCCCACAGCCGTAATTTGTATATCTTTCACACCGGCATGATTTACAAGTGTATCGCTAATACCATCTTCGAAATCTACTGCATCAAAAGTAATTTCAATGTAAGCCGGATTCATCGATGTTTTAACTTCAGGATGGCCTTTGATATCTTCAGAAAAAGAGAATACCAATTCAATTTGATCATTATGAATAGTGTTATAAGCAATACCCGTGAAGTCAGAGGCAGAGGCAAATGGAGATAATAATAGTAAGCAACTTATCAATATTGCTTTAATATTATTGAAATGGGTAAAGACTTTGTAATTCTTTGTTTTTATAAATAACATCATGATTTCCCTTACCTTTCCGTATCAGAAACAGCTAAATTGATAACAGTTTCTCGCTCTACCCAACAACCAGCACCATCAGGAGTTAATTCGATTACTTTCACAGTTTTAATACCTACTTCTATTATTCGACCGTTATAAAGTCCAACATAATTACCAACAGAGACACGATGTAACGTCGCATCTGAAGCTTCTAATAATGCCCATATTATATTTTCGTCCCCTAAGGTACCTCGCATCACTAAATCACCTAAAGCAAACTTTTCTAGAGGTTGTTTACGGCGTCGAGGATCAGGACTTAAACATCCTGACATTTGCTGCATTTTCTCTTGTATAACTTCAGGTTTAGGGGCTACAAATGGGCTACGTAACTCTTCCGAAGAATAATTAAAAGATGAAAAAACGGGTACTTCTGGCATAGGCTCAATGTATGCTTTAGTTGTTGCTTTAACTTTCGCAATGTGACTTTTAATTTCACTTACATCATCGAAACAACCGGTTAAGACTAAGACACTAAATAAGACTAATTTTTTCATTATTGTGCAGCCTCTTGATAGCGATAAGTTTTTGCCTGCAACTTTAACCTAAGACCATCAGTGCTTGCTTTGGCAATCTCTACAGTAAAATCATGTAAGGTTACAATTCTTGGTAAACCCGCTATTTCACTAACAAAATTACCGAATTGATGGTATGAACCAATAACCTCAATATCGATGGGTAATTCTATATAAATCTCTTTAACAATCTCTGGTTGCCAGTTTAATTTAACAAAATCTAATCCACTTGTTGTGCCGATAAAAGTAATATCATCGAGTAAACCAGGGATTTCATGACTGTCGGGTAAACTTCTTAACTGGTTAGCAAAAATACTTTCCGCTTCAATCATTTGAGCTTTAAATAGCTCTAAATTAGCGGCGATACGGTATTTGCTTGAAAACTGTTGTGTCAGTGTACTCTCTTCAACAACAACTCTATCTAACTGGTCCATTTTGTCACTAATGAGAAAAAAATATCCCATAAAGACAACAACAACAGCTAAGAATATCGAGAGCAATATTTTTGCTGCCGCAGGCCATTGCCCAATATTCTCAAGCTCCAAGTCATCAAATTGTGATAAATCAAAATTCATTATTTACCTCCTTTAAATGCTTGTTCAACAGCTGCATCTAAATCATCAACAAGACCCTTAATACGAATACTCATTTTAAAGTCACTTAATAATTTTCGGGCTTTTTCATCTGTAACAATAGACTCAGGCGTTGCATCTGTAAATAAATCGGATAAACCTATGGCACGAATCATATTAGCCAAATGGTTGTTTGATTCACTTTTACCGTGAATCGAAATACTGTTTCCTTTCTTTACAAGTTTAGTAATATAAATCCCATTGGGAATTACCTTCGCAATTTCATCGAGTACTTGAGTACCAACATTTCGACTACGTTGCAACTGTTCAATAACACTTATACGTTTTTGTAGTGCAATCTTTTTATTTTTTAATTCTTTAATTTCAGCAATTCGTATATCTAGTAACTGGATTTCATTTTTTAAATATTGATTTTTGGTAATCTGGCCATCAATTTGCGCCTGGTAAAATAAACTAACAGAAAAAACCAAAGCTAAAGAGAGTAAAGCAATAACCGTCAGCGCTGTGAAGAATTCTTTTTGTTGTACCTTTAAAGCTTCTTCACGCCAAGGGAGTAGATTTATATGTGCCATGGCGTAAAACTCCTTAACGCTAAACCCGAAGCAACCATCAATTGTGGTGCTATTGATTTCAGTTCTTTTAGATCTACATCCCCAGCAATACCCATATGGTCAAAAGGATTCGAGATAACGGTGTAGATACCAAGTTCTTCTGTTAATAATTCCTGTATTCCTTCCACAAGAGCCGTCCCTCCAGAAATAACTAAGTAATCAACTTTTTCATAACCACTTGAAGTCAAAAACATTTGAATAGCACGACGTATTTGTTGTACAAGAATGGTATGAAAAGGAGCGAGTACTTCAAATCTATAGTTAGGTGGTAAATCGCCATTGATTTTTGCTTTTTCAGCTTCTTCAAACGATTTATTATAATAAGAAACTATGGAACGAGTATATTGCTCACCGCCAAATATTTGATCTCGACTATAAACATTTTTACTTGCGTTGGAGGCTGAAAACAAAGTCATATTAGCGCCAATATCAACAATGGCGACCATTTTATCTTTTGCATCATCGGGGAGCATTGGTAAACAAAGATCAAATGTTCGACTTACCGCGTAAGACTCAACATCTATTACCTTAGCCTCAAAGTCACCCGAGTCCAGTGCTGCAACTCTAGCTTCAATAGATTCAGTTCGAGCAGCACTAAGTAATACATTTATTTTTGTCGGGTCTGACTCATTAACATCTAAAGACTCGAAATCTAGACTGACTTCATCTAACGGATATGGAATTAGGCTGTCAGCTTCTATCTCTATTTGGCTTGCAAGCTCATCTTCAGAGAGCGTAACATCCATATAAATAATTTTAGTTATGACTGTCTGCCCAGATACTGCAGCTGCCGCAAATTTAACCGAAGAGTTGATTTTCTTACGAATTTTAGCAATAACATTGCCAACAGCTTCAATATCTTGAATTTCACGGTCAACAACCGTGCCTCTAGGCATCGGCTCAATAGCGTAATCCTCAAGAACATACCCTTCACTTCCCTGACTTAATAAAACAGCCTTAACTGCGTGAGATCCAATATCAATCCCAACCATCAGAGATGTTTTCTTTTTCCATAATTGGCTTAGCATAACATCCTACTAAATATTATTTTTATATTTATTTAAACATAATATACACATAAATACATTTATTACATGGTTTTACACGATATACTAGCACTATATTACAAATTTACGAATAAAATGAGTTTTAATAGTGTTTTCATTTAAAAGAATAATAAAAGTTATTTTTGTCTTATCAACTTTGGCGCTACTTGTTTTAGGCGCCTTATATTTTAGTATGCGCGAAGATTTGCCTAGCGTCGAATTATTAAAAGATATTCAATGGCAAACACCTATGCAGATATATAGCGCAGATAACAAACTTATTTCTCAATTTGGTGAAAAGAAGCGTTACCCGCTGATACTTGATCAAGTACCTCAGCAGTTAATTAATGCTATTTTAGCCACAGAAGATGACCGCTTTTATTTACACTTTGGTGTTGATCCTATTGGCATGAGCCGTGCAATTATCGGTCAGCTTACAGGTAAAAATAAAGGTGGTGCAAGTACGATAACGATGCAAGTTGCCCGCAACTTTTTTTTAACTCGCGAGCAAACTTACATTCGAAAACTTAGAGAAATATTTATTTCTTTTCATATTGAAAGTTTATTGACTAAAGACGAAATTTTAATGTTATACATCAATAAAATTCCCCTTGGCCATCGTTCATTTGGTTTTGCTGCAGCAGCTCAAGTCTATTATGGAAAAAATCTTAAAGAACTCTCTTTAGCTCAAATTGCAGTGCTTGCCGGCCTACCCAAAGCACCATCGACAATTAATCCTATTCGCTCACTTGTTCGAGCAAAAAAACGTCGCGCTGTCGTATTAAAAAGAATGTTAGTAAGTGATTACATCACTCAAAATGAATACCAAGAAGCACTAAACTCGCCAATGACAGGAAAAAGACATGGGGCACAAATCGAGTTAAATGCTCCTTATGTAGCTGAAATGGCACACCAGGAAATGCTTAGTCGATTTGGAAAAGAGCAAGCTTACAACAATGGCTATAAAGTTTTTACCTCTATCACAACTGACTTACAGCTTGCCGCCCAACATGCCGTTATAACTAATTTATTAAATTATGATCAACGCCATGGATATCGTGGTCCGGTAAAATCGTTAAGACCTTTGCCTATAACAGAGAAAGGGATAAATAAATCTGAAGCAATCTCAGACGATAACACTTTTGAGTTGAACGAGGTGAAACCTTTAACAAGTGAAGAAATAACTAAAGCCTTAAAAACTACAACAAGTTATCAATCACTGATCCCTGCGGTCGTAACCGAAGTATTAGAGCAGTCAATTATTGTCACTTTTACAAACCAACAACAAACAATGATTACTTGGCAAGGATTATCCTGGGCTCGACAATTTATATCCGACGATAAACAAGACAAAGAGCCTAAATTTGCCAATGACATAACCAACTATGGTGATGTTATTTATGTCACTAAAAAAGAAGATGGAAGCTATCAGTTGAGTCAATTACCCGAAGTGAGTGCTGCCCTTGTTTCTATATCTCCGGATAACGGCGCAATAAAAGCGGCAGTTGGTGGTTTTAGTTTTACACAAAGTCAATTTAACCGTGTAACTCAAGCCAAACGTCAAGTTGGCTCAAATATTAAGCCATTTATCTATTCTGCCGCCCTTGAAAAGGGCTTAACTTTAGCTAGTTTAGTTAACGATGCCCCCATCAACCAATGGGATAGAAGTACCGGTCTTGTTTGGCGACCAAAAAATTCTCCGCCGACATATTTAGGTACGATAAGAGTTCGTTTAGCTCTAGCGTTATCGAAAAATGTTATTGCTGTTCGCCTATTAAGACTTGTTGGTCTTGATAACATGATCGGTTATTTATCACAATTCGGCTTTGTTCCTGGTGAATTACCTCGAAATGAAACACTTGCTTTGGGCTCAGCTTCACTTACCCCATTAGAATTAGTCACGGGCTTTGCTACTTTTGCTAATGGCGGTTTTTTAGTTGAGCCTTATTTAATTGAACGTATTGAAGATCCCTTTGGCAATATAATATTTCAAGCTAATCCAAAACTTGCTTGTGATCCTTGTTTGGATAACGTTATAGAGGAAGATGAACAGTTGTTAGATAGTGAAACTAATCTATCAGGCTTATTAGATAATTTACCAGAAGTACTTAACAGTGAAACTTTTGAAAAAGCGATAGAAGATAGCTCACCAGTGGTAATACAACAAGCTCCTAGAGTTATTTCTGAACAAAATGCCTTTTTAATAGGACAAGCGCTTAACAGCGTCATCTGGGGAGCTGATTGGAATACTAAACCTTTTTGGAATGGAACGGGCCATAGAGCAAGAATATTAAAACGCCGTGATATAGCGGGAAAAACCGGTACGACTAACGAATCTAAAGATGCTTGGTTTTCAGGCTTTACCCGACGTTTAGTGACAACATCATGGATCGGCTTTGACGATTATAAACGCAATTTAGGCAGAACTAGATATAATAATAATCTACCTAAAAATCAAATTCCTCCTGGCTCTGAGGCGGGTGCAAAATCGGCACAACCCGCTTGGATAATGTTTATGGCATCGGCACTGCCTACTCTTGCCGAAGAGCCATTTGAACCACCAGAGGGTATCGTTTCCGTTCGAATTGATAAAGCAACAGGAAAACTCACCACCAAAACAGATAGAAGTAGTCAGTTTGAATACTTTATTGTTGGTACTGAGCCTACAGAATATGTCACTGAAGACAATAGTGGCAATATTCTTGATGGTATTGATACCGAGGAAGAGGAGCTGTTTTAGGAGTATCACCATTGATAGATTGGTTTAAAGTGGCTTAAGAAAAATCTATAAGCCACTAGCTTAATCCTGCGAATTTAATACCAATTCCAATAAGTTTATTCCCACTCAGCGAGAGTTAAAAGGCTGATAGGCAAGGCATTGATTGAAGACGACACCATGGATGGTGAAGGTAGAGTGAAGCAGGATGCTAGAGCCGAGAATGGTTATTCTCGGTAATTGCTCCTGCATTACTCTAATGTCCTACATCCATGTAGGAACCTTAACAAAATCAATAACGCAGCGTATAAGCCTTTTAAACTCGCCCTTTGGGTGCTTCCCAGCGATGTGATAACCACACAGTATTTCTTTCATATAGACTGACTATATGCAAAAAAATCCTATTTATTCTCAAACCGCTGGGAAGCTCTGAGTGAGAACAAATTTAATGGACTTGGTATGGGTTAAATATCTTTAATAAAAATTTTAGATTTTCGCTGATAATTGTACATTTTTTGTTTGCCCTTAGGCAAGTTTTCCATAGATTGTTCAATAAAGCCTTTTTCTAAAAACCAATGTCCACTTACCGTGGTTAAGACAAATATTGATGATAACTCTTGCTGCTGAGCTTCTTGTTCTAAAGCTTCCATTAAGCGTCCACCTCGATTTCCCTTACGATAGTCTGGGTGTATAGCAACACAAGCCACTTCTCCTGTTTTTGCATCCGGATAAGGATATAATGCAGCGCAAGCAATAATCACATCTTCTTTTTTGAGTACGGTGAATTTATCAATCTCTACTTCAAGTAGCTCCCGAGAGCGCTTAACTAAAACACCTTCAGCTTCAAGTGGTGCAAGCAGCTCCAAAATACCAGCGACATCATCAATGGTAGCCGTCGATAGTTGTTCTTTATGATCTTTTGCAATAAGGGTTCCTGCACCATCACGAGTAAACAGCTCTTGCAATAATGCGGTATCGCTTTGATAACTTACACAATGACAGCGTTCAACGCCATTCTCACCACTTTGAATAATTGCTCTAAGCAGCAATTGTCGTACATGACAGTCTTTTTCATCCAACAGGGTCTTCACTCGGCGAACACTGCAACTTCTAATCAACTTACCCGTTTCGTCCAGCAAACCAGCATCTTCGGTTAAAGTGATTAACTTGTCTGCTTTTAACGCAATAGCCGTTTGTGCTGCAACATCCTCTAAAGCTAAATTAAAAACTTCACCTGTAGGCGAATAGCCAATAGGTGAGAGTAAAACAATCGAGCCATAATCAAGTTGCATATTTATACCTTCAGAATCAATCCTACGAACACAGCCAGTATATTTATAATCAATCCCGCCACGAACCCCCATAGGCTTAGCAACAACGAAGTTCCCTGTACTCACCCTAATTTGAGAGCCATGCATGGGTGAATTCACCAAACCTGTACTTAATAAGGCTTCAATATGCAGCCTTAAAGAGCCTGTCGCATCTTTTACTGCAACTAAAGTTTTAGCATCCGTTACTCGAATATTATTCTCAATCTTTCTGTCTATGCCACGTTGCGCCATTCGATCTTCAATTTGTGGCCGAGCACCATGCACCACGACAAGTTTGACCCCTAAACTACGCAGCAAAGATATATCATGAATAATATTGGCAAAGTTGGGATGTGATACCGTTTCACCACCAAACATTAGCACTACGGTTTTACCACGATGCGCATTGATATAAGGCGCAGCGTTTCTAAACCATTTAATGTTATTTATATAATTATCCATGACTTTTACTTCATTTCCCTTGATTTAGTTTTCGTTAAAGCTCTAACATTTATGAGTGCTAAACATTACCTGAACGGTCGACGATATATACCATCGCCACTTCATCTTCTGGATCTTTATGCGGGCTTTGTTCACTGTCTTCGATGATATTGCTCGCCAGTGAGCTTTTTTCAATAACTGCAAAACCCAGTTTATTAAAGAATTCTGGCAAATAAGTTAAAACGATAATTTTCTGTAATTCCATCTGGTGAGCAAATTCTAATAAATATTGAACTAAAGCTTGCCCCTGACCTTGGCCATGAACTGATTTATCAACAACGATTGAGCGTATTTCAGCTAATCCAGTTTGATAGATATACAAAGAAGCACAACCAACGACTTCACTATCAATTTCAGCAACAACAAAGTTTTGAATATCATGAATAATATTGTCTCGACTACGTGGAAGAATTTCGCCTTTGCCAGACCAATAATCAACTTGCTGATAAATTTTATCGACATCCGACATTCTTGCTCTTCTCACTGAAAGTGCTGCCGCTTTTTGGGCATTTAAACGTTGTTTAACTTGTTTTAATGCCATATTAATTTGATCTTTGCTCGGCGCACCAACTACTTGACCATTTAAGCTATCGCTATTGCCTTGAATATCCGCTAACGCTTTTTTTACTTGAGTTCTTGATGTACCGCCAATAGCTACACGTTTATCTAAACAAGACTCTATCGATAAATGCTGATAAACATCTTGTTCAATTTTGTCACTAAATTCCTGTAATTGAGCTAAAGAGAATTCTTCTAGCGCATGGCCAGCGTCAATAGCGGCTAAAACTACCTCACCAACAATATGGTGAGCTTCACGAAAGGGAATATTTTTACTGACAAGATAATCGGCAAGTTCTGTTGAGTTTGCATAGCCTTGCTGCGCTGCAGCCAAAGTACGCGCACGGTTCACCTTCAAACCATCAGCAATTAATACTGCCATTTCCATGCATTCTTGCCATGTATCAAGGGCATCAAAAAGTCCTTCTTTATCCTCTTGCATATCTTTATTATAAGCAAGTGGTAAACCTTTCATTGTCACCATCATTGCCGTTAGAGAGCCTATAACACGGCCCGCTTTACCACGAATAAGTTCACAAGCATCTGGGTTTTTCTTTTGTGGCATTAATGATGAGCCGGAGCTCACTAAGTCACTCATTTCTACAAAACCTGCTTCTCCAGAATTATAGAAAATTAAATCTTCGGCAAAACGTGATAAATGCATCATAGAAATACTGGCGCTTGATAATAACTCAAGCACGTGGTCCCTATCAGAAACCGCATCTAAAGAATTTAATGTTGCACTTCTAAAGCCTAAATTGTGTGCTAATAAATCACGATCTATAGGATAAGCAGTACCCGCCAAGGCGCCAGAGCCTAAAGGCGAAGTATCTGCACGGTATAAAGTATCTTTTAAACGACCAATATCACGATTGAACATTTCAACATAGGCCAAGCACCAGTGACCAAAGGTTACCGGTTGTGCACGTTGCAAATGAGTGTAACCGGGTAATACCGTATTACTTTCACGCTCAGCTAAATTCAATAGAGCCTGTTGTAAATTGACTAGGGCAAATAAAATATCACCGCCCATTTCTTTACACCAAAGTTTTAAATCAGTAGCAACTTGGTCATTACGACTACGACCGGTATGGAGTTTTTTGCCTAAATCACCGGTTTTTTCAATCAAGTTTATTTCAACCCAACTGTGAATATCTTCAGCATCAGAGCTTAATATCTGATTGGGATCATTTTCAACTGACGCCTTTAGCTCAAGTAGTGCAGCTTTTAAACGCTCAAATTCATCTTGGCTTATTACGTCAACAGTTGTTAATGCTTCTGCCCAGGCAATTGAACCAACAATGTCTTGCACTGCCATACGGTAATCAATAGGTAGCGAGTCGTTAAATTTTTTAAATTGAACACTGGCTTTTTCTTTAAACCTTCCACCCCATAACGCCATAATTATTCCCCTTTAGCCTTTTCGTCTAAAGATTTCAGCGCCGCTATACGGCTTGATAAACTAAATAAACGAATAAAACCTTCAGCATGTTTTTGGTCATATACATCATCAGCACCAAAGGTAGCAAATTCTTCCGAATATAAGCTGTTAGGAGAACGACGCTGAGTAACGGTCGCTTGGCCTTTATAAAGCTTAACAACAATATCACCAGTGACTTTCTCTGCTAACGAGGCAGCAGCTGCGAGTTGTGCTTTGGCAAGAGGCGTAAACCAACGACCATCATAAATAACATGTGAAAATTCTAAACCTACAGACTCTCTAAATTTTAAAGACTCTTTATCATGAATCAAAGTTTCTAAACCTTTATATGCCGCCATCAATACCGTGCCACCAGGAGTTTCATAACAGCCACGAGATTTCATGCCTACTAAACGATTTTCAACAATATCGATACGACCAACACCGTGTGCCGCAGCTTTATCATTTAAATACATTAATGATTGGTAAGGTGATAATTGCTGACTATCAACAGATACCAATTCACCATATTGAAAGCTTAAAGCAATTGATTCAGGCACATCTGGAGCATCGAGAGGATCAACAGTCATCGTCCAAACTTCTTTTGATGGCTCACACCAAGGGTCTTCTAACTCACCACCTTCATGTGAAATATGCCAAGCATTGGCATCACGGCTATAAATTTTAGTTAAAGAAGCCGAACAAGGAATATCACGCTCGGCTAAATAGTCTAATAAGTCTTCACGAGAAACCATGTCCCATTCGCGCCAAGGTGCAATTACCGTTAGTTGTGGTGCAAGAGCAGCAAAACAGGACTCGAAACGTACTTGGTCGTTACCTTTACCTGTACAACCATGACAAAGTGCATCAGCGCCTACTTTTAGCGCAAGTTCAACATGAGCTTTAGCAATAACCGGACGCGCCATTGAAGTACCCAATAAATACTGACCTTCATAAACAGAGCCGGTTTTTAAGATTGGATAAATATAGTCTTTAACGTACTCTTCTTTTAAATCAACTACATGACATTCACTAGCACCAGAAGCTATCGCTTTTTCGACAATACCTTCAAGCTCTTCTTCACCTTGACCAACATCAGCACAAAAGGCAATAACTTCACAGCCATCATAATTTTCTTTTAACCATGGAATAATTGCAGAAGTATCTAAACCGCCTGAATATGCTAATACTACCTTTTTGATTTGTTTTTTTACTTGAGTCATTTGTCTCTTCTCTTAAATTTGTTTATTTGTATCCCACATTATATTATTGGGGATCGAGTTAATGTATTGAGATTCCGGCCTAAATAACAACCGGAATGACATTGTTATTAATTACTAAAAAGCGAAACTAGTACTGCATTTTGTGCCCACATTCTGTTTTCTGCTTCTTGAAAAGCTACTGACATTTCGCTATCAAATAATTCTGTCGTTATTTCTTCTTCTAAATGTGCCGGTTGACAGTGCATAACAATACTAGCCCCTGCCTTTGCCATTAAATTGTGATTGACTTGAAAAGGTGCAAATACCTCTAATACTTGTTTTTTCTTACTTGGGTCTTCATCGCCCATAGATATCCAAGTATCAGTATAAATTGCATCTTGTTGGCCGATGGCATCGATATCATTAGTAAAAATTAGTTTAGCGCCAGACTCCGCTGCCAATGTTTTTGCCTTATCAATCATTGAAGCTTTAGCCTCAAATCCTTTAGGGCTAATTAAAGTAAAATCCACGCCCAAAATTGCGGCCATGATCATCAATGAATTAGAGACATTATTACCATCACCGACATAAGCTAATTTCACTTGAGTAAGATCATCCTTACCAAGTTTAGTCAGGTTTTCAGTTAAGGTAACAAAATCGGCTAACGCCTGACATGGGTGATACAAATCACACAAGGCATTAATCACTGGCACACTTGCATGCTCAGCTAACTGCTTTATTGAGTCGTGACTAAAAACCCGTGCAACAATAATATCGGCATAACATGATAAGTTTTTTGCATAATCACTAACCCGTTCACGTTCACCTAACTTGCCATTTTGCTGACCTAAATATAGTGAATGCCCACCTAATTTGTTAATACCCATATCAAAACTAACATGAGTTCTTAAAGAAGGTTTTTCAAAGATCATCGCCACTGACTTACCCGCTAAAACTTGGTTATAATCTGTCGGATTTTTTTTAATTTTTATTGCAAGATCAATTAAGCCTAATAGTTGGCTTTTAGATAATTGATCATCAGCTAAAAAATTATTAAATTCGTTCTTTTTAAATGGTGAGGTTTTTTGTACTGTATTTTCAGGTATAACTTTTAACATAGTAATTTCTCTAAACATTTTTTAAACAACTAGCGATTAAACGCTAACAAGGTTGAATGCGAGTACCTACGCATTCACCATTAAGTAAATTAACGATTTGTTCGGGCGACTGCCAACTGGCAACCGCGATACTTCGTCGTAATTGTTTAGCCGCCGAAAGTGCCGCATTTACTTTAGCTGTCATCCCACCAGCGATAACCCCTTCATTAATTAAGGCATCAGCTTGTTGGCTATTTAAAGACTCTAAATATTCACCGGTGGCATCTTTCACGCCATTTACATCAGTTAACAGCAGTAAATCAGCATTAAGCAGTTGGCAGATTATCACTGCTGCATCATCTGCATTTACGTTGACCAGCTCACCATTATCAAGTGTACCGATAGAAGAAATAATAGGAAAAAAATTGGCTTTTAATAAGGTATCAATCAGTTTACTACTATGCGCTTTTGGACAACCAACCTGCCCTAAACCTTGGTCACTTAATTGACAAGTCACCATGTTGCCATCAGTTAATGCCAAACCAACAGCGGGAATTTTCATACTTACCGCTGTAGCGACAATCGATTTATTTACCGTACCCGCCAGTGCACCACAAATTAACGGCATTTGTTCTTTAGGTGTCACTCTCAATCCGTGTTTTTTTGTCGTGGAAAAATTTGCTTGGGCTAGCATCTTATCAACTACACAGCCTCCACCATGAACTAGCACTACAGCCTGATTTTTTAATTGGCTAATCACAGATAACAAGGCTGTTAGAGCAGAGTCTTTTTCTAAAATGGCGCCGCCAATTTTAATCACTAATGGCTTTTTCATAGTTCTGCTCCTTGAGTAAAGCTTCGCGGTAATAAAGAATAATGACTTACTAAACCTAATGAAATATTGAAACACTGTAATGCTTGAGAAGAAGCACCTTTCAGTAAATTATCGATAGCACAACTTATCACTACCACTTGTTTTTCTTCATCAACTTGCCAATGCACATCGGCAAATGGCGTATGAGCAACATTACCTATTTTTGGCCAAGTATTAACTAAACGAACTAAAGGTTTATTCTGATATGCTTGATTAAATGCTTCATCTACTTGGTTCTGAGTAACTCCTACTTTTAACTGCAAAGTAACCGTGGCAAGTAAACCCCTTTTATAAGGAGCAAGGTGAGGATTAAAGATAACTTGCGCGTTAGCTTCTTGGCTTATTTCAGGTTGGTGCCTATGCTGTAAAATATTATAAGCCGTTAAACTCACCTCATTAAAGTTAGTGGCTAACGATGCATTTCTACCAGCACCAGTTACGCCGCTAATGCCATTAACAACAATTAGAGAATTTTCAATATGAAGATCATTCGACGTAATAGGTTTCAACGCTAATAAACTGGCCGTTGGATAACAGCCCGGAACAGCGATAAGTTCAGTATTTTGAATTTCACTAGCATGCCATTCAGCTAAACCATACTGTGCTTTTGCAAGCGCAGTTGTACTTTGGTGTTCAAAACCATAATAAGTAGGATAATCTTCAGCATTTTTTAAACGAAAACCGCCAGAAAGATCAAAAACTTTCACGCCTGCTTCAATAAAAGCTTGCGCCCACTGGGCACTAAATTCGTGTGGAGTAGCAAAAAAAACAGCATCTAGCTTGGTGACTGAAGTATCAAACCATTGTTGAGAAAAAGATTGCAGGGGTAGATCACATATCCTCTGCCAGCGACCATGTAAATCACTAAATTTTTTTCCACAGGAAGTGCTGTTTTCCGATACAACAAGATGTTGTATTGAAACTTTATCGTGTTGGCAAAGTAAACCGACTAACTCTGCTCCGGCATAACCACTAGCGCCTATTACGGCAATTTTTTGAATCTCTAACAAAACAAACCTCTAAAATGCAATTTTATTCAACTTATTACCAGACAATCTAAGATATATCTTTCAAAACCAGTAAATTAAACCTGCTAAACCCACTACTAATGACAAACAAAGAACAATCTAAATCTATCGTCGTCGCATTAATTGAACCTTTATCATTTTAAAGTAGCCTTATTAAAGGAGGTTATTTACACTGTAAGTGCAAGTTATCACCCAGTGGGTATTTATGCAACTATTTAGCATAAGTATTTAATTGATTTTTGGATTTATTTTTTGGAAATGCTAAATGGACAAATTACCTAACTTTACCGACGCCTTAAAGCAACTAATTGCTAGTACTTCAATCAGCTCAACTCAGTCAAGTTGGGATCAGGGCAACAAAGAGGTAATCACCATTCTCGCTACTTGGTTCGAGCAATTAGGCTTTGAAGTAAAAATTCAACCTGTACCCGATACAGACAATAAATTTAATATGCTAGCTAAGCTTGGCTCTGGTGAAGGGGGCTTGTTATTGGCTGGACACAGTGACACGGTTCCTTTTGATGAAAACCGCTGGTCATCTGATCCTCACAAAATCATTGAAAAAGATAATAAGTTTTTCGGCTTAGGCACCTGTGACATGAAAGGTTTTTTTGCTTTTATCTTGCAAGCTTGTAAAGGTCTTAGTGAAAAATCACTAACTAAACCATTGTATGTACTTGCTACCGCTGATGAAGAAACAACGATGGCAGGCGCTCGCTTTTTTGCTGACAGTCAAGAAATAAAGCCTGATGTCGCTATTATTGGTGAGCCAACGAGTTTGGTACCGGTGATCATGCACAAAGGACATATGTCGCACCGTATTAGTGTTGAAGGTCAATCGGGGCATTCGAGCCAACCAAATCTTGGTATTAATGCCATTGAAATAATGTACCAGGTAATAGGCCAACTAATTATCTTAAAAGAAAAGTTTGCCGCCAACTATAATAATCAAGCATTTGATGTAACAGCGCCGACGCTAAATTTAGGAGCAATAAAAGGTGGCGATAATGCCAATCGAATCTGTGGTCACTGTCATTTAGATATTGATATGCGTTCTTTGCCCGGTATGACAGATGATGAATTGATCTCTCTTTTGAGTGAAGCACTAAAACCTTTAGCTCAAAAATATCCTACTCGTATTACTTTTGAAGAATTACACCCAAGCTCGCCAAGCTTTGAGCAAAAAACGTCAAGTGAACTGGTCACCGTTGCAGAAGAAATCAGCGGCCATAGTTGCTGCGCCGTGAACTACGCGACTGAAGCGCCCTATATTCAACAATTAGGCTGTCAAACTATTGTTATGGGACCTGGCTCTATCGATCAAGCCCATCAACCTAATGAATTTTTAGCTTTTTCTGAGGTAGATAAAACAGACCGACTATTAGTTAAAATGATTCAACATTATTGTTTATGAACCTTAACAACTTCTCATGTTATTAGCTGTTTACATTTCATTTTAAACAGCTTTAACCTTCAAAGAGTATTATTTAGTTACCGAATATTCAAACACCTCTAACGAGTTGTATTTAGCTGGCAATTCATCTTCTCTAAATTTCTGATTGCTTTATCACTGAAGAATTAAAAATATTCCATCACCCTGCTTTTACAAGCAATCAACGCAATTGATAATCATTGCTATTTACACCTATGTGCAAATACAATAGAATACAAACAATAACAATTCTCACTTAGATTAGCAGTACCATTTTGCAACCATTTATAAAGTACTCACTTTCACTATCTTGTCTATGCCTTAGCCTTACTAGTTTCGCTGAAATTCTTGAACAAGATGATGACAATAACCTTGAACATATTGTTGTCTCAGGTACACGTACTCCAAAGTTACTGTCAAATTCGCCAGTATCCATTCAAGTGATTGATCAAGAAACCATAGAAATATTAACCCAAGGCACTTTAACAAACGCGCTTAACTTTATCCCTGGCCTTGTCGTTACCCGTAATGTTAAAGGCGGATATAACATTCAAATGCAAGGGTTTGATGGCGACCATGTATTGGTATTAATCAATAGCCAACCTCTTATTTCCCCAGCAGGTTCAGCAGCAGATTTAGATCAAATAAATGCTAATGAAATTCAACAAATAGAAGTATTACGTGGTGCCGCGTCGGTGATGTATGGTAGCTCTGCTATGGGCGGCGTTATTAACATCATCACTAAAGATTATGATGAGAACCAAGCTAAAGTTAGCATACAAGTGGGCCATTATGCTGACGCAATTGATAATGCTCCACTGTCGTATACCACAAGGGTTAGCGCCAGCCTTTCTACCGATGATTGGGATTATAATTTAAGCTTGCTACACATTGATGATGCGGGTTTTGATTATGACTCATCAACCATTAGTCAAGATGCCAGTGGTATGAAAAAGTCCTTTATTAATTTATCAACTAAAACTGATTCACTTAACTTATTTTCCAACGACTCATCTAACAATAAAGTCAATGTAGAAGTAAAATATCAATACTTAAAGGAAGATAAATCACGTCCTACTTCTATAGTGCCAGGACAAAACACCATTATTACTTACCTTTCTGAAGTGGAACAAAACCAGTTAGATTTTTCACTAAAGACTAATAACGAGCAGCATGGGAATCAACAAAACAATTGGCAGTTAAATACTCGCTATATTAATCACCAAGAAACCAGTGGTCAGTCAAACAGTATTCGAAATACTGATATCAATCTTGCTGAGATCAATGGTCAGTATGTTTCTTCAAGCAATAAATTAGAAATTGTTTCAGGTGGCGTGATCCACTACGACAGCCTAGATCAAATAAAACCAGTTACCGGCTCCATCGAAATTAATGATGAGTCTCGTCAAAATGTTGATGCTTTTATTCAAGGCAATTGGATTAACCCCAACTATCAAATACTCGCAGGCCTTCGCTCTCAACACGACTCAGACTTTGGTTTTCATTCAGCAGCCCGAGTAAGCACCATGAACAACTTTGGCGATAAAGAAAACCGTTGGCAGTGGCGAAATGGCTTGGGTCAAGGCTATCGAGTGCCTAGTTTAAAAGAACGTTTTTATATCTTTGATCATAGTAATTTAGGTTACATGGTAATTGGCTCAGCAGACTTAAAACCTGAAGAGTCAAACTCTGCCAATACCACTTTAAGCTATAACACAGAGGTATTTAAAAGCTCGACACTGTTTAATCAAGCTCAATTAAAATTCGATGTAAATGCTCACTACTCTAAAACTAAAAACTTTATTGAAACCGTTCACGATGCTGAAAAATCAGCAGAGACACAATTAGACATTTCGGTGTATCAAAATGTCGCTCAAGCAACCATTCAAGGGCTTGATTTCAGCATTGATCTTAGCTTTAACGAATGGTCAGGACAAATAAACTACAGCTACTTAGATGCAAGAAACGAAGATGACCAGCGACTCACGGGTCGCCCCTATCACCAAGTGAAAACTAATCTTACTTACCATAACTATGAACACGAGCTAGACGTATTACTTTACCTTGTTTATCAATCGGATGAAGCATACGACAGCTCATATACCCAAGTGCTAAATAATCATTGGTTTAACGCAAATATCAGCATTAATCAAAATATTAACGACCAACTTTCATGGAATTTTGCTGTTAACAATATATTCAATGAACATAAAGACGTTGATGCCAATAGCTTAAATGCTTTTGATTCTCGCCCTGTATCAAGTCGCTACGTCACATTAGGGCTGAAATACCAATTTTAACAAACGTTATAAAAATAATTAAACATTTAACAATTAAAAATAAATATCTTTGGAGAATAAAATGAACAAAAAACTTACCTTAATTACCTACTTATTGGTAGGACTAGGCTTAACCGCTTGTGGCAGTGATTCTGAAGTTACTTCAATTACTGAACCTGAACCAGAAGTAGGCGTAATCTACGGACCATTTACTACAGGTACCGTACAAGAGCGTGTTTTTGCTTATTACGACATTGATACTTTATCAGTACTTGAATTAACTGAAGAACAAGCCGCTACCAATAGTGATTGGGATATAGCTTTTAAAGGCACAAGTGTTTATTTAAATAATAATGATAGCGATGATAGTAAGGAAGCTGTAAGTCTATATTTTACCGATAATAATAGTGATTTTTTTGACAATGGCTCTGCTGTGGTTAATAAATTTATCAATGCAACCGCTGACAGTGAGTTAGATGACTTCATTGCGGTTTCCAGTGCAAACATTTCCGAAAATACTGAGTTTAGTACCGATGTTACTGCAGGTATTTTAGAGGGGTTTTATAACTACAATTCCACTACGCACCAAGTAACGGCAGCAGTTGACCACTATTTTATTGCCTATTCCGATACCACTGTTACTAAATTTCGGGTATCTGAGTTAACTCAATCAGGCTATGGCATGTCTTCGATCACTATCAATTTTGTCAATCAATTATCAGGGGCAACAGAATTTGACGCACTTGAAACAGAGTTAGTGCTTGATGCCACACTAGAGTGTAGCAACAGTGATAATATTTATATCGATTTTGATGTTAACAATATTGTTACTAGCGCAGAAGCTTGGGACATAAAGATACCTTGCCTTGATGATACCGCAGCAGATTTCACTTTAGCATTAACTGAAGATGCCACTGCTATTCAAGATTTTACTAATAGTTACGCTGGTGTGCCTGAATCAGACATTCCTTATTATGGTTTCAAATCAGACCAATACACCGTATTAGCCTTTAAAGAAAACCCATGGTACCAATACAGCCTTGAAGGTAATCATAAACTTTGGTCACAATACGGCGTTTACCTTATTAAAAATACCACCGGTGTCTACAAATTACAGTTTACTAGTTATTACGATACTGATGGCAACTCAGGTAACTATTCATTCCGTATTGAAGCCCTGTAAATAGAAATAATAATCTATCAAAAGAGTTACTTAGTAATGACCTTAGGTAACTTTTTTATTTAACTATTTTATCTAACTATTAGGTAACTCTTATGATCAGCACCATTGAACAAACCATGTACCAGTTGTCAGATTTTTTTATGGCTCCTGTACTACTACTTATTAGCGCACTATTTATTTATGCCTTATTTTCTTCAGGGCAATTTTTTGCCCAAATCATACAACGCCGAGCAAACAAAACAAACTTTCAACAATTGCTTTTAAGCCGATTGGGGGAAAACAAACAATTACCGTTAGCGGGTTATACCTTATCTCAATTAGCTAACAAACAGCCAAGTGTTAGTAAAGATCAGCTGGATGTCGCAGCACTTTGCGATCTTGACGGTGTAAGAAATGTCAGCCGTTTAGCACCAATGTTAGGCTTAATAGCAACTATGGTACCAATGGGCCCAGCATTAAAAAGCCTAGGTGATGGTAATATTCAAGGAATAAGTGACAACCTTATCGTTGCATTTTCATCGGTAATTTTTGGTTTAGTTATTGCCTCAATAACTTTTTGGATAGCATCAGTTAAAAAGCGCTGGTTAGCCGAAGAGTTAGTTGCACTTACCCCATTATTACAGCAGATTCCCGTTCCACATATTGTTCAACCCACGACAATAAAGGAGCAAAAAAATGAGGCTGCTTGATGAAGACGAAAGCATGAACCCTGCCTTGTCGGTGGTCAATTTAGTTGATGTGTTTTTAGTACTAATCGCCGCCTTATTAATTGCCATAGCCCAAAATCCACTTAACCCTTTTTTAGCCGAAGACGTTACTGTGATCAAAAATCCAGGTAAAGACAATATGGAAATTATTGTTAAAAAAGGCAATAAAATAGAATCTTTCAAAGGCCAAGGAAAAACAGGCGCAGGTAGAGGTAAAAAAGCAGGGACAGCCTATGAAATGGCCGATGGTTCAATTATTTACGTTACTGAATAAAAAAAACATTTAAACGAATGAACAAAATTAGAGCAAAAAAATGAAACTTAACCGCCCTACACTGCATTTATTACCATTACTCTTAATAATAATCAGCTTATTCACTAGCTACTTTACTCTTGCTAATGAAACACCAGCCACGACAAAGTTACTCTTTGTTGGCTCTGCACACTCTAACAAAACAAAAGTTAGTTTATTAAAAGAGATTGCTAACAAAAACTCAAATAACCATTGGCAAATCACTTATCAATCAGCACGTAGTTTAAAAGACCTTCAACAAGCACAAGTTTTGTTTAACCAACAAGACATTATTGTTTTTGATGCCGTATCAGCCAATGAATCAGAAAAAACATTTGTCAAATATTTTTCACTTATCGACACGACAAACCAAACAAAATTTATCAGCCTAAACTGGTTAGACAATCCTGAGTCAAATAGAGGTTTTACTAAAGTTGAACTGCAAACCTTAACTGACTACTGGCAAAATGCAGGACGAAAAAACTTATCTAACTTATTAAGTTATCTCTCGGTAAATATACTTAAACGAGATAATAAACTTACCGTTCAAGCGCCAATTATTTTTCCTCTGCAAGGTATCTATCATCCTAACCAACCTAATTTTATCAGCAACAGCTTAACGAAATATCAAGCGTGGTCAGCGCCTAAAAAGAACCAACCACGCATTGCGATATTATTTCAAAGAGCATTAATTGAAATCGAACAAACTCAACTTATTGATACCACGATTAAACAACTGGAAGATAAAGGTATTTATGTTGTGCCATTTTTCTTTGAACTTAGCAGAGTTAATGGTGACTATAAACACTTGTTATTACTAGAAAATGAGCTTACCAATAATGTCAAACAAACCAGTCAAGTGGATCTTATTATAAGTTTTAGAAACATTCATTGGGCTAATAAACGCAAAGTCGAATTTGAAGAGTTTGGCATTCCTGTCATACAGGCAATGACCTACTATTCTGGCGACCAACAAGTTTGGGAAGAAGATAAACAAGGGGTATCAGCCGGAATGATGGCTTTTACTTTAGTACTACCGGAAAGTGCTGGAGTGGTAGACCCTATGGTAGTTGCAGCCATAGACATGAAAAGCCAAACCACTCAAATTATTGATTATCAACTTGAACACTTAGTCAATAAAGCAGTCAACCTAGTTAAGCTTAAATACAAAGCCAATAAAGAAAAAAAACTGTCAATATTCATTTGGGGCGATCAAGATGTTGGTGCGTCATTTATGAATATTCCCACCAGTTTAACGGCTATTAGTCAGCACTTAGCGAGCAAAGGTTATCAAACCGGCCACCGTGACCAAAGTTATATAACCGATAATGTTAAACGCATTTTAGATCCCTTTTATCGCGACTACCAACTGAGTCAACTACTTGATGACGACTTGGCAGAGCTTATGCCAATGAAAAACTATCTTGCTTGGTTTAATAAGTTGCCGGCGATAGTAACTGCGCCAATTAGTCAATATTGGGGAGAGCCAAAAGATCATTTTATGGCGGTAGAGCGAGATGGTGAACACTATTTTATTTTGCCACGTATGCGTGATGGTAATGTATTAATTATGCGTCAGCCGCCACGTACTGACAAAAAGAATGATGAAGATGCGGTCTATCATCAGGGCATAGTGCCAATGAATCATTTCTATTTAGCAGCCTATTTTTACGCCCGTGAATATTGGCAAAGTGACGCTATTGTGCATTTAGGTACTCACGGCTCTCAAGAATACTTAGGCGGTAAAGAACGTGGTTTATCTATTTACGACCAAGGTAATTTAGCGGTTTGGGATACTCCGGTAGTTTATACATTTATTGTTGACGATGTCGGTGAAGCTATGCAAACCAAACGTCGAGGTAGAGCCACGGTTATCTCTCACATGACACCTCCATTTGCTGCTGCTGGTTTACATGGTGATATGAGTCACTTGCATGAATTAATGCATCAATATCAATCTTTAGATCAAGGTGGGGTAAAGCAAAAAACCGCGAAACAAATTGTTGAGTTATGTTTTAGCACTAATATTTGTAAAGACATAACTTGGCAACAAGCAGAAATAACTAAAGACTATGATGGCTTTTTTGATGACTTACACACTCATATGGAATCACTGGCGACTGCCAATCAACCACTTGGCTTGCACACCTTTGGTGAACTTGCAGAGCAAGAGCTGTTAATTTCTACGTTAATTCAAATGTTAGGCAATGATTTCACTAAACTAGCCAGTGAATTTGAGCATAAACATTATGCCTCATCAAAAAAAGATATTAACTCAGATAATGCTGACCATAGCCATAGCTACCATATCAGTGATAATGAAAATGGCGCGGATGTTGACACCACACTAGCTAAACATAATGGGCAACTTGAAGGTGCCATTAAAGAGTTAGCTGGCTTTAAATTCGTTAATAACTATATTGTCTTACCTAGTAAAAAATCTAGCAAAAAACCGAGTGAAAAAGTTAATCGCCAACTGCCTGTAGCAATTAGTGATTTAGACGAAGAGTTAAAAAAACTAGTTACTCGTGGCAAGGCCTTATATCAAGCAATAACCGGCATTCATGAATTAGAAGCAATGACCGATTTCTTATCGAACAAATACATCCCAGTTAAAACTGGTGGTGACCCAATACGCCATCCTGAATCTCTAGCAACAGGTTACAACTTATACGGGTTCGACCCATCAAAAGTTCCCACCAAAGCAGCGTTTGAGCAAGGTAAAGAACTTGTTGATCAAATGATTCATAACTACCAGAAAAAAAATGGCAAGTTTCCTGACAAAATCGCTTTTTCATTGTGGTCAATTGAAACCATGCGTCACTATGGCGTTTTAGAATCACAAGTATTATACGCAATGGGAGTTCAACCAAAGTGGAGTAAAGGAGGACGAGTAATAGGTACAGAAGTTATTCCGTATAGCGAACTAAAACGGCCACGTATTGACGTGGTATTGTCAGCGACGGGTTTATATCGTGACGCATTCCCAAGTGTTATGAAATTGTTAGCCAAAGCAGTAGAACAAGTGGCAGAACTTAAAAGTGAAAGTAACTCAATGTGGAAAAATCATGTCGCGTTAAATAGCCAACGTATTCAGGCTGAACTAACCGAGCAAGGCATTGATGAACAAGAAGCACAATATTTATCAACTATCCGCATGTTCTCGAACGCTTCAGGTGATTATGGCTCAGGTGTCGATGGTCCTGCTTGGGCAAGTGATACTTGGGAAACCGATAAAAAAATCTCTGATAATTATTTAGAAAAAATGGGGTTCTTCTTTGGTAGCGATAGTTCTCGTTGGGGCGAAAAAGCCAAGAATGCTCAAGGACAAGACATCCAGTTATACGCTAAACAATTATCGGGCACTGATATTGCCCTACTCTCTCGCTCGTCTAATTTATTCGGCATGTTAAGTTCAGATGATCCCTTTGAGTACTTTGGCGGTATTAGCTTAGCGGTACGTAACATCGATGGCAAAAGTCCTGACATGGTGATTTCAAATTTACGTAATGCGACCGATCCTAAAGCTGAAGATGCTGCATTATTTATGGCAAAAGAACTAAGAACACGCATGTTTCATCCTCGTTGGATCAAAGAAATGCAAAAAGAAGGTTATGCGGGCGCAGTATCGTTAGCTTCAAAAATGGATAACTTTTTTGGCTGGCAAGTGGTTGATCCTAATCTAGTACGTAACGACCAATGGGATGAATATTTTGATATTTATATTAATGACAAGCTTAACATTGACCTAGATCAGTGGTTTGAAAAAACAAACCCTGCATCACTCGCTAGAATGATGGAAAGAATGTTAGAAGCTGAACGCAAAAATTATTGGCAAGCAGACCCTGAGCGCTTACAACGGTTGATTGAGCAATACATGCAAATGGTTAATCAATATGATTTAATTGTATTAAATGACGCACTTCGTGAAAACGTCAACCAACTTGCCGCCGGATTTGGTTTAACAGCAGTTCTTGAACAGCCAACAATGAAAGACATGGCCAAACAAGTGATTGAGCAAAACATTAAAAATAAACAAGCAATAGAAGCTCAACAACAAAACCCAAATAAAAGTGAACAAGTTGAAGGACAAAAACTTGAAAAACAAAGCCAACAACAAGAAGCTGATCCTAATTATTTTATTTGGCAAGCCTTGTTTATTATGCTGTTAATCTTGGGATTAGGTGGTGCAAATCAATATCGCCAAAGCCGAAATAATCAATAAATAGTCACTCTTATATCATCGCGCATAGTAAGCATGCGCGCAAAGGAAACCTTATGTTTAAAAAGTCAATATTGCTCACTTTCATCATTAGCATGGTGATTACTACTAATGCCAATGCCGGTGAAGAAGTGAATGTATACTCTTATCGCCAACCCTTTTTGGTTAAACCACTATTTGATCTATTTACCAAGGACACAGGCATTAAAGTAAACGTCGTTTTTGCAAAAAAAGGCATGGCTGAACGCCTTGCTCGCGAAGGAAAGTATAGCCCTGCTGATGTATTGTTAACCACAGATATTAGCCGTTTAATTGAATTACATGATCGGAATTTATTACAAACATTTAACTCTTCAATCATTAACAAAGCAGTACCTAACCAATATCGTGCGCAAGACGATACTTGGTTTGCCTTAACTACGCGAGTACGTAATATCTATTCGGCAAAACGTTTAGGACATATTGACATTAATTACGAAGATTTAGCTGACATTAAATATAAAGGCCGTATATGTACCCGCAGTGGTAAACATCCTTACAATGTTGCTTTAGTTGCGTCGATGATCGCTGAACATGGCGAAGCACAAACACTGATTTGGTTAGAAAAAGTGAAAGCTAATTTAGCCCGTAAACCACAGGGGAGTGATCGCGCCCAAGTACAAGCGATTCACCAAAACTTCTGCGATATTTCATTAGGTAACAGTTATTACTTTGGTAAAATGTTAAATGATGACAAACAAAAAATTTGGGCTGAAGCGGTTAACATTAACTTCCCCAACCAAAAAAATCGTGGCGCTCATGTCAATATTTCAGGTATGGCATTAGCTAAATACTCACCTAATCAAGAAAATGCTAAAGCATTAATGGAGTTTTTAGTTTCAAAGCCTGCACAACAACTATATGCTGAAACCAATATGGAATATCCAGTGCGAGTTGATGTTAAACCATCAGCATTAGTAGCATCTTGGGGCGAGTTTAAAGCCGATGATTTATCTTTAGAAGCTATCGCCAAGCATAGAAAAACTGCGTTAAAGCTAATTGATAAAGCACAGTTTGATTTATAAATATTAACCCGGTGTTATTATTGTGATAGCAAAAAACGCCAACATAATTTGGCGAATCACTAGTTGGAAAATAGCCTTATTACTGATACTGCCCGTATTGGTAATGCTTTATGCTGGCATTAATGCCTCAGGGGATTTATTCAATCACCTTTGGCAAACCGTATTACCTAGCTATATCAGTAATACTTTATTGCTTGGCATAATGGTTGTAGTGCTCACCTTAGTTTTTGGTATCAGCAGTGCTGCGCTTATTGTCCATACCAATATTGTCGCTAAAAATCTACTTCGTTGGTTACTTATCTTACCATTAGCCATGCCCGCCTATTTGGTCGCTTATCTCTACACTGACCTATTTGATTATGCAGGACCCGTACAACGTACTTTGCGCCACGGGTTCAACTGGCAATCACCTAATGACTATTACTTTTTTGATATCAGAACATTGCTTGGTGCAGCGATAATTATCGCCTTAGTATTATTCCCTTATGTTTATATGTTAACGCGAACCGCTTTTGAACAACAAGATCAAAACCTACTACGTGCAGGGCGCTTATTAGGACTAACTGAACAACAAAGTTTTATTAAAATTGCCCTACCTTTGGCTCGTCCAGCCATTGCCGTTGCTGCAAGTTTAGTCTTAATGGAAACCTTAGCTGATTTTGCTACCGTACAATACTTTGCGGTAAATACTCTCACCACCGCCATTTATGATACTTGGTTAGGTTATGGCGAATTAGCCAGTGCTAATGCTTTGGCAAGTATACTGATGTTATTTATTTTATTTGCCGTCGTGACAGAGCAGCGAGCAAGAGCTCAAAAAAATCATCAAAGTAATCGACCGGATACTGAACGAGAAATTATTCAGTTATCAAAAGCACAGCAACTTTTAGCCAGTAGCTTTTGTTGGTTTTTAGCCTTTGCAGGTTTTATATTACCCTTTGCTTTATTAATTATCATGGCGATTGACTATAGCAATACCGAACAACTGTTCAAGTTACTGCCCACAGGAATGAACAGCATTAAAATTGCGCTATACACAGCAACACTCAGCACTTTAATTGCGCTTGTTTTAGGGCTTTACCAACGATTATCTACAGATAGCTGGCGTGATATGCCACAGAAGATTTCTGGATTTGGTTACGCCATCCCTGGTACCGTATTAGCAATGGCGATGTTAGCTACCTTTGGCCCCATTGACCACGGGTTAAATTACCTAGCGGAATTATGGCAATTTAAGCAGCCCGGCTTGATTTTATCAGGTTCAATTTTTGCCATCATTTTTGCTTTGATCGTTCGCTTTGCTGCCATTGCCAATGGCACCATTAGTAGTGGACTTGACCAAATACCAAAATCATTGGATTACGCGCCCACTAGTTTAGGTGCGGGTTTAGGAAAGACCTTGAAACAAATACATTTACCGCTATTAAAGCCGTCAATTTTAGTCGCTTGGCTGTTAGTATTTGTTGAAGCGATGAAAGAGTTACCGGCAGTATTACTATTACGACCTTTTAATTTTGAAACGTTAAGTACTCAAGTTTATCAGTTAATTTCAGACGAAATGCTAGAACAGGGGGCACTAGGTGCCATTCTTATTGTTCTACTCGGTTTGTTACCCATTATTTGGCTTAATAAAGAACCAAAAAAACATCGTCAGAGTACCGGCTTTCACAAAAAGCACTCTTTTCAACAGAACAAGGAAACATTGTGAGTGAACTAGTTATCATCAAAAATGTATCAGTAAAGTTACAGCAAAACACCATTTTATCAGCGGTTAATTTAACATTAACCACCGGTGATATTTTAGGATTAGTTGGACCTAGTGGTTGTGGAAAAACGACTTTACTCAATACACTTGCGGGTTTTATTACACAACATCAAGGCTCAATTTATCTTACTAATAGTGCAAATAAAACCCTAAAAATTAGTCCAGATAACATAATTGCACCAGAACACCGTAATGTCGGTATGATCTTTCAAGATTATGCGCTGTTTCCCCATTTAACCGTTGAAAAAAATATTTGTTTTGGTATTGAAAAACAATCAAAAACAGAGCAAAAATCACAGTTAATTGAGTTATTGAAATTGCTTAAATTGGAGGGTTTAGCACAACGTTACCCTCATCAACTCTCTGGCGGACAGCAGCAACGTGTTGCGATTGCCCGAGCATTAGCGCCAAAACCGAGTTTGCTATTACTTGATGAACCTTTCTCAAATATTGATGCACGCCTGCGAAATGAATTAATGTTAGAAATGCGTCAGCTATTAAAAAAGCTCAAAATTAGTGCTATTTTTGTTACTCACAATAAAGATGAAGTTTTTACCTTTGCTGACAAAATTGCGGTGATGGCACAGGGAAATATTTTGCAAACTGGAACACCCAGTAGTGTTTGTCAACAACCCAACAGTTGGCAAGTTGCCGATTTTTTACAATTAGGTAGCTTTATACCAATACACAAAGTAGCTGATTGCAATAGCTTTGATTCTGCCATAGGTGAAATTTACGATAAAGAATCAATCAATGTTAATCAATATCAGCAGTTGTTAGTAAAGCCCCAACATATCGAATTACGTCCTAACAGTTTGGCAAATGCAATCATTGAAAGCATCACTATTACGGAGCAAGGTTATCATTACTTATTAACCAGTTTAACGTCTAATGATGCACTCGCTTTTACTGGCTTGAGTTTTTATAGTGAGTTATTTTTAACGTTAGGACAACATGTGAACATATCAATAAAACCCCATACTCTGATTGTTTTTGACGATGTAGAAACCTGATAGTACAGATATACTTACCAATGCTATAATCCACAACATAGCTGAGCTATTAACTACTTTTATTCCATAATTTTTGGTTATCTTTAATTGAAAAAAACTCATGTGAATGCCAGCACCGGGGTAACAAATCGAGTTGTTGTCGTTCTTGATAATTTGAAGCTAATAACTCTAATATTTCATTTAACCGTTCTTTAGAAATTGACGCTAATTTTTTAGCTGTTTCAGTAAAATATAAATTTTCACTGTTTTTTATAATAATGTTTTGACCAAAGCTAATAAAAGCTAACTGTCGAGTCGCAATCCGACAAATAGGTTGAAGAGGATCTGCTGGGTAAAGTTGGTTAACAATGGCATATTCGTAAGTTTCTTGCTGTTTACCTTCATTATCAAGAGGGATATAAGTGATGCCAAACCCTTGAGGAAACATACCTGTGATTTGGTAAAGCGCATCAACGACTACTTGGCTGCACCCGCCTCTTTCGGCATTTTGATTAAGCACTTGAAAAACCTTTGGCAACAATTTGTAATTATAATTAGCTTTTGTTGAGAGAATGATAGAGGTATATATTTGTGGTACTTTTAACAAATTACCACTACCCGATTTTGGGTTTATACTACTTTTAACCAGTCGTTTTATAAAAACTAATTTAGCACGCTCATTTTTATTAAATTGATCACGCTCTTCTTTTGAATTGCCAACATAGCCAGTTGCCCCAATCCCATCAACCAGATACTTAACAGTTTGACGATAATTAATTTGTAATAGCTGTTTACGATCTTCTATCTCTAATACTCGATATGGATCTAATACTCCAGATTCCCCGACTAAAATCCATTGGGCCTCTGGATGAAAATTACCAATATCTTGGATAATAGCCGCCATAACTAAAGGGACCTTAACTTGATGAACAAAGGTTTGGTAACCTTGAGGGTCAATGGTGGCAAATTCACTGTATCGTGCTGGAGAGATATTTTCTAAAAAAGGGCTAATGTAAGGATCGACTATTTTATTATCCATGCACAGTCGGTCTAATAAACGTAAACAAAGTACCGCTTTGTATAAAGGCTTATTTATTTCATTCGTTGGGGCGACTTTTTTCCCTTCCGTAGGACTTATTAACGCAATAGTGCCTAACAACTGAGCTGATTTTCTGTGGCATTCATTGATATTTTCAGCTTCAGCTAAATCAATAATCTCTAAGCATATTTCTAATAGGTGCGTATGACGTTCTGTGCGTTCTAATCTTAGCTGTTGCTCAAAAAGTTTGAGCTCTTTTTGTAAATCCGAACAGTTTTTTAACCGGCAAAGTTCAGCATCTACTGTCGGGTATTCTTGATAATAAGTTACTGCTTTATCTAACACCGAATCTTTTATAGGACTACGTGAAAACATCCTGTCTAATAAGGATTTAACTTGGCGGGTTGAGTGTGTTTGGTGTGATACTTTGCTCGACATTAGCTAATTTATGTTAACCCATTACACTGAAGACTATTTGCATGCTAAATAAAAAATAGACATTAAACAAGAGATAAAATCAGTGTTTGAGTTTAGGCTTAAATTAAGGTAATAATTATCCGGTCATTAATTGCGGTGTTTGAGGGCGAATACCTAATGTATGGCAAAGTGCATAAGTTAACTCGGCTCTATTTAAGGTATAAAAATGAAAGTTTTTAACGCCCTCTCTATTTAGCACTTTTACCTGTTCCATTGCGATATTAGCACCTACCATACGACGTGTCATTTCATCGTCGTCAAGCCCTTCATACATTTTAGGCATCCAACTAGGGACATGAACATTGGTCAAACCGGCAAAACGTTCTAACATTTTATAATTAGTTACCGGTAAAATACCCGGAATGATTTCGACATCAATACCAACAGTGACACACCTATCTCTAAAGCGCAGGTAAGACTCAATATCAAAGAAAAATTGACTAATGGCGCGGTTAGCTCCGGCTTCAACCTTACGTTTTAAGTTAAGTAAATCAAATTGTGGGTTTGGTGCTTCGGGATGTCCTTCAGGGTACGCCGCAACGGAAATGTCAAAATCAGCCACAGAGCGTAATAACTCGACAAGATCAGAAGCATACATTTTTGGCTTTTCAGTGCTGTTAGGTAAATCCCCTCGCAGCGCAACAATATGACGAACGCCACTAGCCCAATAATCCTTAGCAATTTGAATTAGCTCCTCCCTGCCAGCATCAATACACGTCAAGTGTGGAGCGGCAATGAGCGCGGTATCTTTTTGAATACGCTTAATAATGTCATGGGTTCGGTCTCTAGTGCCACTACCTGCGCCATAAGTTACTGACACAAAGCTAGGATTTAATGGCGCTAAACGCTCAACAGAGTTCCACAAGGTAGCCTCCATTTCAGCAGAGTTTGGCGGAAAAAATTCGAAGGATACTTGAATATCATTACCAATCTCACTTAAACGTCGATTAAGCGATTCCAATTGCCGTGCGTGGCTATAACCCATTAGTTTATTCCCTTTATTTTTACTTGGTTTTGTTTATTGGTTACTTGTTGGCAAATTTTCACTAAATCTGAATGTAAACCACCTGCGGTAACATCCCGCCCCGCCCCAGGGCCCCGAATAATTAATGGGTTATCTTGGTACCAACCACTCTTTATTTGAAAAATATTATCGCAGGGTGTGATGCTAGCAAAAGCATCATCATTAGGAAGCACCTCTAAACTAACTTCTGCCCGGAGTTTGTTACTGCCATCAGTTGTCGCACTAAATCGTGCAATATAGCGAATACAAGCGTTGTTAGCTTTAGCTTGGCTAAGTTGTTGGGCAAAAAAGTCATCAAGTTCACTACTACGCGCTAAAAACTCTGCTGTTGATAAACCTTGTAGTTCTTCAGGGACTAAGTTATTACAGCTAATATCCTCAAGAGACAAAGTAAAACCGGCCATGCGAGCCAAAATAAGTAATTTACGTTGGACATCTCTGCCAGAAAGATCTTCACGGGGATCAGGTTCAGTAATGCCTTGAGATAAGGCATCTAACATTAATTCTGAGAAAGGCTGGCTGCCATCATAAGTTTCAAATAACCAAGATAATGTGCCTGAAAAAATACCCGATATTTCAGTGATTTTATCACCACTTTGTAATAAGTCATCAATGGCATAGTTAACCGGCAAACCGGCACCCACAGTAGTATTACCTAACCACAAACTATCGTTTGATTTTGCTGTATTAACTAAATAGTTATAATGGTCTGTCGCTGATGATGCGGCCCATTTATTAGCCCCGCAAACGTGAATACCCTGCTTAAAAAATTCACCGTAAAGTAAACTGAATTGCTCACTTGGCGTTATATCAACGATAATTAATTCATCATAAGGGTGGTTAGCCAACCAGGCTAATAATTGTTCACTGTTATAGTCTTGAGCACTGTCATTAAATTCGCTCAGCGCATTATTGACGTCTAAACCATCGGTATTAATTAAAGCCTTTTTAGAGCTGACCAAACCCACTAAATGTAAGTTTTCTAAAGCAGGTACAGCCAATACTTGTGCGGGTAATAACTCAAGGAAACGTTGACCAATATTACCTAAACCCGCAACTACAAGGCCGATATGGCGAACATCTTTGGTCATATCATGATGCACATTATTAAGTAATTCGCCTGTACATACTTCTGACAAGACCGCAATTAGGCTATGACTATTTTTTGAATGCACCAATTTTAGTGGTTGTATTGATTTTAACGCTCTCTTAAAACGCGCTTTAATATCACCATGTTGGCAAACTTTATGACCAACAGTGGCAATAATTGAGACCGGTTTAAAGTTCACTTCTGTATTATGGCAGGCTAGCCATTGGCTGACCTGCTTTTGCTGCTCTTGATAAATAACAATATAGCCATCGTTATTATCAGCACATATCGCTGAAAATTCACTGCTTGCTTGTTCACCACTCATGCCCTTAAAGCTATCTGATTGGGCTAGCAGCAAATCATTTAAGTAAGTCACCGATAGCTCTTGTTTAGCAATTTGGCCAAACTTGCCAATTTCAGTACCACTAATTTCACTATCAAAACTACTCGCGACATGTAAATGAGTATGGTATTTATTCTTTGAATTAACTAACGGCTTTAAGGTATTAGCATGTAAAACTGGATTCCCTAAACGTCCTAATTCGTTTGCAACACCATTGGGTAGGCGATGTAATTTTCTCGCTGTTGGCACAACACGTGGATCTGCACTATAAATACCGTCAACATCCGTCCACAGTGTTACATTTAACGCGCCAACCAGAGCAGCAATGATGGTTGCTGAGTAATCACTGCCATTACGACCTAAAGTACAGGTATTACCCCGCTGATCTAGGCTAATATAGCCCGTTATTACCGCAAGTTTACCATTAATTAAGTTACTATTTAGCTGCTTGGAACTAACTTCATAATCAACATTACAATTATGCTCATTATCAATGACCAAAAACTGCCGTGAATCAATAGCGGTGCTTGGGCAAACTCGCTCAGTTAGTACCGCAGATAATAGCCTTGCCGACCATAACTCACCAAAAGATAAAATATCATTATAATGAGTAGTCGAACCTTCTGCTAACCACTGGTTTAATTGCTTAATATCTTCTTTCAATAAAGTAGTTAATAACGATGCACCATTAACGCTTAATAGTTTTTCGATAATCACTTGTTGATCAGTTTGCAAAATTTCAATGGCAGTTACTAATTGTCCATCAGTGTCATCGGCTAATGCCAAAACTTTAAATAAGTGATCGGTCGTTTTTCCATTAGCTGATACAACAACTAGATCATTTAACTGGCAATTGGTACGAATAATATCAACAACACGTTCAATACACTGATCGTTAGCTAAACTACTGCCACCAAATTTATGGACATGGATAGCATGTTTGCTCAGTTGGTTTTCGACACTACTAAGTTGTGGCATATTGGCTGACTGGCTCATTTTTTCCTCTACAAAAGATCTATAAAATTTTGTTAATTATTATTAACGATTGATTGACTAGCATTTAAGCCATGGTTTAGATCACTCAGAATATCGTCGATATCTTCAATGCCAACAGAAAGTCGCACTAATGACTGGGTAATCCCCGCCTCAAGTTGCGCTGTTATTTCCATACCGGCGTGGGTCATGGTTGATGGGTGGCTGATTAAAGACTCCACGCCACCTAAAGATTGTGCTAGCGTGAATAGCTCCAAGTTATCAAAAAGAGTTTTTACTGCTGCAACGCCGCCTTTAATCTCAAAACTCATCATTGCGCCAAAATCACTTTGTTGACGTTTAGCTAACTCATGACCCGGATGATCGGCTAAACCTGGGAAATAAACTTTTTCTATCGCTGAATGCTCTGTTAAAAAATTTGCCACTGCATTAGCATTAATTTGATGTTGCTTGATACGCACAGGCAATGTTTTCAATCCCCTAAGCGCCAAGAAGCTATCGAAGGCAGAGCCAGTAATGCCGATACAATTGGCCCACCAGGCAAGTTTCTCACCTAACTCCTGCTCTTTTGTCACTAATACACCACCAACTACATCACTATGACCATTAATATACTTAGTGGTTGAATGAAAAACGATATCAGCACCTAGCAATAGGGGCTGCTGTAATACAGGTGATAGAAAAGTATTATCTACCGCAACCAGTGCACCAACTTCGTGACACGCTTTAGCTAATTTTTCTATATCAACTAAACGTAATAATGGATTACTCGGCGTTTCGACTAAAACCAATTTAGGTTTTTCACCTAGTGCTTTGACCAAGGCAGCTTCATCATTTTGATCAACAACAATAAGCTTAAATTGGTCGCGTTTAGCTAAATGAGTAAATAAACGAAAACTACCGCCATAACAATCGTGTGGAATTACCACTAAATCATCTGTTGATAACAATTGACAAATTAAATGCACCGCTGACATTCCGGTACTGGTAACAATACCAACCTTGCCTTGCTCTAATTCAGCTATCGCTTGGCCAAAAGTTGCACGGGTTGGATTACCGGTTCGAGAATAGTCAAATTGACGTTTCTCATTAAAACCTTTTAACGAGTATGTGCTTGAAAGATGAATCGGGGCAACAACGGCACCGTGATGTTTATCACTGTTGATCCCAGCTCTAACAGCAGTTGTAGCGATTTTCTTAGCAGTCATTTCGTTCTCCATTGGCATATAACTTTACACATATAAACATTTAGATGTTTGGACGTCTAAAACTCTAAACGTTTTCACTTACAGGGTCAAGAACTTTTAGCCGTCCAAACTTCTACACATTCACTGTTGACTAGTGCTCAGCAACAAGTAAAATCTGTTTTGATAATCTATTTGATTCAAAAACAACAAGACACTAATTAAGTGTAGAGGTAAATTATGGCCGAGTGGAATGATGAATATTTAAATCCCTATGCCGAACACGGAAAAAAAAGTGAACAAGTAAAAAAAATTACTGTGTCCATTCCTTTAAGTGTTTTAAAAGTATTAACCGATGAAAGAACACGACGACAAGTCAATAACTTACGTCACGCCACTAACAGTGAGCTATTATGTGAAGCATTTTTGCACGCATTTACCGGCCAACCGTTGCCTGATGATGAAGATTTAGCAAAAGATAATGAACAAAAACTTCCAGCAAGTGTGCGTAAATTACTTGAAGCCAAAGGTATAACAGACTTTAGTGCTTATGAAGATGAAGAGTAAACTTTAGCTTTCTGGTAAATATCAAAAGGGGCTGAAAGTGATTAACTTTCAGCCCCTTTTTTTATCAATAATACCAGCCTTTACTGCATGTTTTTATCGCCAACAGTTTTGCTTATAATTAATTGAATATAGTTTATCGCATATAACTTATTGCATATAACTTATTGCATATAGTTATCAGGCATTGGCAGTGCAGCTACGCCAGAGTCAATCGCCGCTTGTGCAACCGCAATTGCAACTTTAGCACACAGGCGAGAATCCATAGGTTTTGGAATAATATAGTCTTTACCAAATGTTAATGATTTTTCGCCACTGGCAATCAATACTTCTTCCGGCACTTCTTCTTTAGCTAGTTCACGAATGGCATGAACCGCTGCTATCTTCATTTCATCATTGATAGTGCGAGCACGCACATCTAATGCGCCCCTAAAGATAAATGGGAAACATAAAACATTGTTAACTTGATTAGGATAGTCACTGCGACCAGTAGCAATAATAACATCGTCACGAGCAGCTTGTGCCAATTCAGGTTTAATTTCAGGATCTGGATTTGAACAAGCAAAAATAATTGGACGCTCTGCCATCATTTTAACATGTTCAGCCGTTAATAAATTAGGGCCCGATACACCAACAAAAACATCTGCGCCATCAATGGCATCTTCTAAGGTGCGTTTATCGGTATTGTTGGCGAATAATTTTTTGTATTCATTTAAATCAGAACGTCTTGTGTGCACAATACCTTTAGTATCTAACATATAGATTTTTTCACGCTGAGCACCACACTTAATTAATAATTCCATGCAGGCAATTGCTGCTGCGCCAGCACCTAAACAAACAATATTAGCCTGTTTAATATCTTTACCTTGGATGTCTAACGCATTCATCATTCCAGCAGCAGTTACAATGGCAGTACCGTGTTGATCATCATGAAATACCGGAATTTTACAACGTTCAATCAAGGCTTTTTCAATGGCGAAACACTCAGGTGCTTTAATATCTTCTAGGTTGATACCACCAAAACTATCGGCAATGTTAGCAACCGTATTGACAAATTCTTCTATTGTTTTATGTTTAACTTCAATATCAAACGAATCAATATTAGCAAAACGTTTAAATAATAAAGACTTACCTTCCATGACGGGCTTAGACGCCAGAGGGCCAAGATTACCCAAACCTAAAATAGCCGTACCATTAGTAATTACCGCAACCGTATTACCTTTAGCGGTATACTTATAAACATCATCAGGATTAGCGGCAATTTCGCGTACCGGCTCAGCAACACCAGGGCTGTAGGCGAGAGAGAGATCTTTACTGGTTTCCGCGGCAGTGGTCAGGGCAACACTGATTTTTCCAGGTGTTGGAAAAGCGTGGTAATCAAGTGCTTGTTGGCGAAAATCTGTCATGGTGGTTCCTAATACGTAGTGTTTAATAAGTTTGTTGTCGGCAACCCTTTTGGTGATCTGTTTTGCCACCGGTTTTTTATTATTCTTTGACTTGCTGTTTATATACTATTGCATAGTGCTTTGGTAGTTCAAGTCCATTTTTGTATAAAAAAGCGCTGTAAGCTATAAGAAGTCTAACCTCCATATCATAAAAAATCATATAAATTAGCTAAATATTCAGTATTAGCAGGTATATAACTTAAACAAAACAACGAAATATGGATTAATCGACCTATGACTGATGTTATTAACAATTAACTTGTCCATTCATCGTTTTTATAGGAGATGTCGGCGTGTTTGAATCATTTCATCACTGTTTCACCAAAGATAAATAAACTCTCTGGAATTTCCCCAACAAGATTATTACCATAATCAATCGGTGTATTTAGTATAACTTTAGTTCATTGGCTGACAATCAGTAAGATTAATAAATAAAAATTATGCTCATAAATTGAGCCAAGTTGAAGGGGATATTTACCTTAGTTTAACGCTATTTTCATAAAATTTTACATATCTGCTTTAGGAAAATAGCGATAACCAACGAGATATTACTAAAATTAACTAAAATTAAATTAAATTAAATTAAATTATGCTCAGCATTACATAAGACTTTATCCGAGTGAGCTTCTGCAGCGCAACAATTTACAATCAGCTTAGCAAAATATGAAAATACCGTACTACCCGATGATATTAAAATTGCGAAGCAGCAAATGTTAGAACGTTGAATGAAATATTAAAACAATTGGTAGGCTGACCTCAAGAAGGGGGAAGGGAAGATGAATTGATATCAATATTAGACAACTTATCCTTGCTTTAACAAAGCTATTTATCTACTAAACTTTACTTGGACTTTTTATACATGGGTTTAGCGCATATGATTTTTTCAATTCAGTTATCGCTGATTCATTAATCTCTGATGTACTCGCTTTGATATATTCACTTATTAATAATGGGCTACTTTCTTTCAATAACTTAAAGAGTTCTGCTGTTAGAGAATTGTTATTGTGATGTTTGTCAATTTGTAGTTGCATATACTCAGTATTTTCAACATCGCCAATTGCTTGATAAAGCTGTTGCTGAAAACTCAATGCCATACCGACAATAAAGGGATCTTTACCACGCTGCATATTCTTAGCGAACGCTAGGCAAGTATTAAATAGCTCACTTGACTGCTCGCTATTATTTCGACAATAACTTCGAAGCGGATCACTAGCTATTTGACTTCTGCCTGCTCCAAAGCCATTAGAGACAACCACCGCGTGGTTATAATTACTTACACTGCCACTAGACAAAAGAGCTTGCTCTATAGCGGCTATATATTCTGTTGAATATTCATCATAAAATGATGAACTACCTGCATTTTCAAGTGCGATTAATGTGCCTTCATAATCCTGTTTACTTAACCTAATTATTGCAATTTTTTCCCAAGTTGCGCCATTTTGATCATCAAAGGCAATAGCTTGCCTTTCAATATCGTTACAGCCTGCAAGGCCTTTATTAGCCGAGCAGACAAATAATAATTCAGCATAAACAAGTTTTTGCTCTGGGAATTCTTTTGAATAGGCCATTAATTGTAAAAAGTTACTTTCTGCAGTTTGCTGGCTAACTTCTTTATTTTCAGACAAGGGTAAAAGCAGGTGGCGAACTAGTTGCTCTTCTTTATTCGAGGATTGCTGAATTTTTAGGATAAAATACTTTTCTGAATAATCTTCAACATTATACTCTAAACTTTGTTGAGAACCTGCCAGCTTTGAATTTTCTTTACAATCTTCATCGACAGATTTTTCTTCATTTTTGACAAGAGTGGGAATTTTATTATCACCAATCGCCTCAGTAGTATTACCTTTGTTGGCAATAACACTAGTTGTATCATCTACATTAGCGGATATCGACTGACTTATTGGCGGAAACTGAATAATACTTATCAATAGGCTTAGTAGTATTAATAAAAAGAAAATCACTTTATATTTTGTTATGTATTGCATCCATTCACCATAAAAATTGTAATTTTATACAATATAATTAGGATGACATATTATGTCAAGTTTCTAGTAAATCAAATCTATAAACAATTAATTAAAGTTCTACTTTAGCTAAAATATTTCATTAAACTTTACTTACCTAAATGAAAAATGCCCGTCAGGGATTAACTGACGGGCATTTTTTAATGAATTTATTCAGCCGATTTTACTCAATCAACTTGCTAAATCAACTGGCTAAATTACTCATCAAATGGATTAACTAAAACAATCGTTTCGTTACGATCAGGGCCGGTAGAAATAATATCGACTGGCACGCCTGTTAACTCTTCAATGCGTGCAATGTAAGCAATGGCATTAGCAGGTAAAGCATCACGTGACGTTGCACCAACGGTAACCTCAGACCACCCTGGCATTTCTTCGTAAACTGGAGTGACTTTTTCATAGCCCTCAGCCGCTGTTGGCGGAACAGTGATAATATCACCCGCTTCAGTTTTATAACCGGTACAGATTTTTAATGTTTCTAAACCATCTAAAACATCGAGTTTAGTTAAACAAAAACCTGTTAAGCTGTTCACTTGAATAGCGCGATGCATAGCAACGGCATCAAACCAACCGCAACGACGTTCACGGCCAGTAGTTGCACCAAATTCATGGCCTACTGTACCTAAATGATCACCAATGTCGTCATGTAGTTCAGTCGGGAAAGGACCAGAGCCAACACGGGTAGTATAGGCTTTAGTAATACCAAGAATGTAATCAAGATGACGAGGACCAACACCACAACCTGTAGCAACACCACCCGCTGTAGTATTTGAAGAAGTTACATATGGATAGGTACCGTGGTCAATATCAAGTAAGGTACCTTGAGCGCCTTCAAACATGATTGACTCACCATCTTTGCGACCTTGATCAAGAAGCTCTGAAACATCAGCAACCATGTTAAGGATCACTTCACGAACAGCCAATACGTCAGCTAGCACTGTTTCATAACAAACAGGCTCAACTTTGTAATAGTGCTCTAAAGAGAAATTGTGATATTCAACAATTTCTTTTAGCTTAACAGCAAAAGATTCTGCACAAACAAGATCGCCAACACGTAAACCACGACGAGCAACTTTATCTTCATAAGCTGGACCAATACCACGACCTGTAGTACCAATCGCTTTATTGCCACGAGCAATTTCACGTGCTGCATCTAAAGCATTATGATAAGGAAGAATAAGTGGGCAAGCATCGCTAATCAGTAGACGTTCGCGAACCGGAACACCTTTAGCTTCGAGCATGGCAATTTCAGTCATCAAGGCTTTCGGACATAATACTACGCCGTTACCAATTAAACATTTTACGTTGTCACGCAATATACCCGATGGAATTAAATGAAGTACGGTTTTTTCACCGTCAATTACCAAAGTATGACCCGCATTGTGGCCTCCTTGATAACGTACTACGTACTTAGCTTTATCTGTGAGTAAGTCAACAATCTTACCCTTACCTTCGTCACCCCATTGGGTGCCTAGAACTACGACGTTTTTGCCCATGACTTCAATTTTTGATAGAAAATTAGGCGAGGATTCTAACAAAATTTTATAATGAGTCCAAGTAATTATTGCTGGTTTTTAACACGAATAAAAAATAATCAATAAAGAGAATTAGTTATATATTTGAAATAAAGATTTTTTGCAGAGATTAATAAATAAACCATAAGATAAGAACACCACATAACATCGCAATAATTCCCATGGCTCTAATACTAGAAGCTGACTCTTGACTCACTTTTGATACATAACTTTTCCATTTATTAGGGAAAAGTGTCGGTAATAAACCTTCAATAATAAAAGCTAACGCCAAAGCGGTTATAAATATCTTGCTATCCATAATTAATCCTTTAATAAATAAATCTGCTTCGCATATTTATACGACCCACTTCGTGGTATTTTTTTTACTATTTTAAAAAAGTAAAAAAAGCCATGATTAATCATGGCTTTTCTTCTTTTCCAAGCTTGTTATTAGCAAGCTATAGATTCAGGACAATGTGCGTCCTGCATTGTCGAATAAGTCACATCCATGTGACGTCGGCTTAAAAGACTACCGGAATGACGATATAATAACTAATATTCAGCCGTTCTATTTGGCTTTAGCACTCTTTTTTAAGTAATGAAAGAAGTCGCTATCAGGTTTAATCA
>JALJPB010000090.1 GCA_022969175.1 Colwellia sp.
AATTAAAAACGGACACGCAACAGTTGGCTGCGTTTCGCTTCGCTACACATTTTAGCCAACTATTATTTAGCCCCTTATTTGGGCGTTATATTATTTGGAGAATCACTCATGAATTCGGTAAAACATGGTATTTCGATTGGTATTGAAAGAGTTGATAGTGACTTTTTTCTTTCCTTAAAAGCTTTTGGAAAACTTACTCATGCGGATTATGAAGTAATAACCCCCTTGTTAGATTCGGCTTTAGAATCAGTAAGAGAACCTAAAGTTGATGTCTTGATCGATGGCACAGAATTAGAAGGTTGGGATTTAAGAGCCGCTTGGGATGATTTCAAGCTTGGGCTTAAACATAACAACGAATTTAACAAAGTTGCCATATACGGTAATAAAAATTGGCAGGAAATAGCGGCTAAGGTTGGTTCTTGGTTTATATCAGGAGAAATAAGGTACTTCGATAATCTAACTGATGCTACAACTTGGTTAAAAAAATAATATAACAAGTTGCTTAAACGGACAAAAAAATCAGCTGGTTTTTGCTCGTTCCTCGCTAATTTTAACCAGCTATTTTATTGCCGCTTAGCAAAGCGTTATATTTACTAGGAAATTCTATGAAGTTTTCTATACTTGTATTTTTGATTACACTGATGGGCTGTGTTTCCAATCCTGTAAAATTTTTATCGCAAGAACCAATCAGAATCGAAAATCAGGACATAATGAAATATTGGAAACCAGCCAAACAGAAAATTTCATTCAATAATAATCTTGCAACTCCTAAAGAGGATGGTTTTGTTGAATTGAGATTTTTAATAGATTCAAATGGTAGAATTTTCAATCCTACAGTTGTTGAGTCTTTCCCTAAAGATGTATGGGTTCCATTTGCTTTACAGGCAACAGAGTCTCGTCGATTCATAAAGTCGGACGAAAACCCTAAAGCTCTACCTGTTTATGTAACAATGATGTATCAATTTAACGTGGCGTTATATAGCCTTTAGGTAATGGAGTATCTATGAAAATAATATTCACTTTTTTATTGTTGATTGTATCAGAACTTACGTACGCTCTAGAATGTACTACAGAAAAAGGGGGGGATGCGTACGATCATCTTATTTATCTAAATGATGGAGGTGACGGCGGGTATTCAGTTGTTTTTCCAAAAATACTCGAGGGTAGAAAATTTAGTGAAGCAACCCTCTTTATTAACTCAAAAGAAATGACATTCATAAATGATGTTAAAGTAAAACAGAAAAGTGATGGTTTAATGTTTTCCTTTATCGCTAATTCGGATCTGCCTTTTTCAGCTGAGGTGATGATTGTTTGGGGAAATAATATTAATATTCAATGCCCAGTAGTGGCAAAAAAAGAATTAATTAGGGCGTTAGCCATATTGAAGTGAGTAACCTGATAGCCCACTGATTATGGAGGGGTTATTCATTATCAAATGAGTTGGTTGTATTGGTATAACCGTTAAAAGTAATCGTTGTCGATGTAAGAGAACTTCAATGACCTCTAGATGGAATTTCAATAAATTGGCTACTTGTTTAACAATTACACCGTCTTTCCAATATATTTGGTCATTTAATTCAGGAGAACATTGTGCTATCTAATCAGATAAATTTCAAATTAAAATCACTCCTTTATATGATGTGTTTGATGTTCGCTTTCACATTTTTGGTGGCATGCAATTCAGACAGCCCTTCACACACACCATCGATAGAACCCTATGTCTATCAAATTCCAGAACAAACGAATGATGACTGGCAAACAGGAACTTTAACCGAAGTTGGACTCAAAACAGAGGGCATTGAGACGTTTGTTCAGTCGATACAAAATGGGCAGTTTTCCGTTGTCGATGGTATTGTGCTAATCAAACAAAATAAATTGGTTTTTGAACATTATTTTAACGGCTTTAGTAAAGAACGCCGGCACGAATTGCAATCGGCGACTAAAAGCGTTGATTCTGCGTTGGTAGGCCTTGCAAAAGATTTTGGATACATCAGTAATTTAGATCAGACGGTATACAGTTTACTAGACTATCTACCAGATATAGATTGGAGTAATCACAAAGATGAAATCAATCTGCGTGATCTTATCACAATGCGTTCCGGACTAGATTGCACAGAAGGCGCAGGAGATGGTTGTAGTTCATACAATTTGAATCAATCGGTCAACTGGACAAAATTTACACTTGAAGCAGAGATGAGAGCCGAACCGGGAAGTGAGTTTTCATATTTCACCGGGTTGAACATTGTTGCTCACACTATAATAGAAAAATTATCGGGCCAATCAATCGATGAGTTTTCACGACAGTTTTTATTCTCCCCTTTAGGGATCACCGATTATGAATGGTCAACTTCTCCTTCAGGTGAGGTATTGGGACTTAATCTAAGACCAAGAGATATGGCAAAGTTCGGTCAGTTATTCTTAAACAAAGGAAATTGGAACGGTGTTCAAGTGCTCTCTGAATCATGGATAGAAGAATCCATTGCTACCCACGTAACACAGACCTGGGGCCCTGAGTATAACTACGGTTATTGGTGGTGGTTAAGTGAGTTAACGATCTCGGGTCAAGTCTATTCGACATACACCGCAATGGGAGCCAATGGTCAATGGATTTTACAAATTCCAGATTTGGATATTGTGGTTGTGATCACGGGTAATAAAGATTCAAATGCTGCTTGGGAAATTATTGAACAGTATATTCAGTTGCAATGAAGATACGAGAAAAGGATTTTGTCATTTTTTGACCCAATAGACTATTCCATATAAATGGCTAATGTCTTCTTTGTGGCAAGTTTTATGTTATACAAAAATTGGTCAGCTACCCTATAAAACAACATTAGTGAATTAAAATTACTAATGCCTAATAGTTGAAATCAATACCTATAAATACTTTCTCGAAACGCTAAATATGCTTCAGATACTGCCTTAGCATTTTCAACTTGAGGATAGTGTCCTAATAAAGGAAGTTCTGTTACATTCGCATTGGGAATCAGCTCGCGATATCTATCGGTCATATGTTTTCCTGAAATAGGGTCTAGTGAACCTGATATTAGTTTTATCTGAATTTGTGTATCAATCAACGCACCTACCCAACGGTCTCTGTGTTCGCGTCGCTGTTTGATGTAATCAATGAGTTTATGCATGACAGCGAGGCCGTTGTTAAATACAAGTAGGTCCCATAAACCTTGAATAACCTGCTGGGAAGGAGGTGACAGAGGGCCAAAAATATGATGTAAATTGTTAGAAAATCTTGATTTGGACGTTAATTTCGATATTAAAAAACCAAGCGGTGAAAGGAGTGATTTTTGTATTAATACTGGGCGATGGGTTTCTGGAAATAATCCACCGTTTAGCAGGCAAACACTCTTGATGTGATCGTACTTATTGTCTTTAACTTGCCTTGCAAGTAATTCTTGAGCCACAGTGTCGCCGTAGTCATGCGCGATAATATGGTATGCGTCGATGTTAAGTTGCTTTAAAAAAGATTCAAAAATATCGGCTTGTTGAGTAATTAAATAATCGATGTTTTTAGGCTTGTCCGAAAAACCAAAACCCAGCATATCGAGTGTAACTAAATGGAAATGTTTTATTAACATTTTCCACATTCCTTCCCAGTCCCAACTTGCACTCGGAAAACCATGAATCAAAAGTAGTGTTGGTTTCTTTGGATCACCATCAACAAGGGTAAAAATGTTGTAGCCGTTAAGTTCGACTAATTTTCCTTTAGCTTTCCAGTCACTTAATTCTATCATTTGATTTTCATTCAGATTTTATTTCAATTAGCACTTTTACTGTATTTTCTACTTCATAACAAACTAAATTTATGTGCTACCCAGATCTCACTAGTCACGACAGCAGTGATTCATTGTTAAACGGGTTAGTTTAATAGTAGTCATTACCGTTGGATTTATATGATTAACTTCTTCCACAAAATGGCTCTTCAAATACTAAAAAGCAGTCACAAGAAGGACTGCTCTCAATTATTAAAAGTCCATTTTATTGAAGATGTCCGCTATGTTATCTGCGTTTTTAAACATATTTAGGTGATATCGTCAGGACCTACACGTACAACTAATTTCCCGAAGTTTTCACCTTTCAATAAGCCGATAAAAGCACTTACTGAGTTTTCAAGTCCTTCAACCCTATGTTCTTTGTACTTTATTTCACCAGCCATTAACCACTTTACCATCTGTTGGCTAAACTCTTCGTAACGGTGACCATAATCATCAAAGACGATAAAGCCCTGCATTTTTATGCGCTTAACTAATAGTGTCCCCATTAATAAAGACAATCTGTCAGGCCCATTTGGTAATTCAGTAGCATTGTACTGAGAAATAAGACCACATAAAGGAACGCGAGCACAGCTATTCAGTAATGGCATAACGGCATCAAAGACTTTACCGCCAACATTTTCAAAATACACATCAATGCCCGATGAACAAACTGTCGCTAATTGTTCCGCTAAATCATCGCTTTGATGATCAAGACAATAATCAAATCCTAATGTTTCTACCGCATATTGGCATTTGGTTTCGCCACCAGCAATACCAACCACTTTACAACCTTTTAACTTAGCTATTTGACCCACTAAGCTACCCACAGCACCTGTTGCAGCAGCAACTACTATCGTTTCACCCGCTTTTGGCTGACCAATATCAAGTAAACCCATATAAGCCGTTAACCCTGGCATACCTAAAACACCTAAAGCATCTGATGGGTTAGCCATGTTGCTATCAAGTTTAAGTAATTCACTGCCATTTATAACGCTATAATCTTGCCAGCCACCAAAAGCGACCACCCAATCACCTTTTTTATAATCGTTATGGTTTGACTCTTCTACTCGACAAACACTACCACCGACCATTACCTCATTTAATGCAACAGGCTCGGCATAAGATTTAGCATCATTCATTCGCCCGCGCATATAAGGGTCAAGTGAAAGGAAAACCGTACGAAGTAACACTTCATCTGCTTTAGGTATTGGTTTTTCACTACGTACTAAATTAAAATTTTCAGCTAATGGTGCACCAAAAGGTCTTGATGCTAAAACCATTTGACGGTTTATATCAGTTGTTTGAGTCATGTTCTTTCCTACTGTAAAGAGCTAATACTTATAATGCTTGAGTTAAGACTTAAGCTGAGAGGTGAGTCAGTAATTTTTCAGCCGCTAATGCTGAGCTTGCTGGGTTTTGACCGGTAATAATAAGACCATCTTGTACTACAAAGGCATGCCAGTCTTGCGCTTTTTGGTATTCACCGCCACGCTTAATTAGTTCATCTTCAAGTAAAAAAGGGACTACTTCGGTTAATTGCACCGCTTCTTCTTCACTATTAGTAAAACCTGTTATTGCTTTACCTTTAATAGCATAGTCGCCAGAAGCTTGTTTTACATTTAATAAGGCTGCACTAGCATGACAAACTGTCGCAACGGCTTTACCTGCTTTAAGAAAACTTTCAATTAAGCTGATTGAGTCGGTATTATCGGTAAGATCCCATAATGGACCATGACCACCAGGAAAGAATACGCCATCAAAATCACTTTCGTTAAGGGACGATAATTGTACTGTGGTAGCAATTTTAGCTTGTGCGGCAGCATCATTGTCATAACGAGTTGTAGCTGCGGTTTGGAAGTCTTCTAATGTGCTTGTTGGGTCAATAGGTGCTTGCCCGCCTTTTGGTGTTGCCAATGTTACTTCAATACCTGCATCAATAAATGCGTAATAAGGGGCGGCAAACTCTTCAACCCAAAAACCAGTTTTTTGGCCTGTGTTACCAAGCTCATCGTGTGAAGTAAGTACCATCAATATTTTTTTAATCATTATCATTCATCCATTTATTTAACTGCCTAGCAGTAGGTGTGAGTGTGTTTTAATTTTCTATGTAGGGAGTATATGCCCATATATCAACATGAACAATGCAGATAAAACTGACAACATTGTATTAATAATTGATACAATAAATAATTAAGTATGTCTTTTGATTGATTAGGTAGTATTTATGGATGTTTCATTTGAACAGCTCAAGAGTATGGTGGTATTTGCACAAGTCATTGAACAAGGCAGTTTAAGCGCTGCGGCGAAACATTTAGGGCTATCTAGAGCGGTTGTTAGTTATCATTTGAAAAAGTTAGAAACACAACTTGAGGTGAAACTGCTTAATCGTACAACGCGCGCTATTAATCTTACTGAAGCAGGCCAAGCCTATTATGAACGCTGTCGCGTTATTGCTGAGCAAGCAAGTGCGGCCAACCAGCAAATTGAAAATTTCAAAAATGAACCCGTCGGATTACTTAAAATTACCTGCCCAGTAAATGTTGGCCTACAGACCGTAGTACCAGCACTTAATGAGTTTAAGAAAATCTATCCTAAAATTGACCTTGATGTCATGCTCACAGATGAAGTCGTTAATATTATGAAAGAGGGCATCGATTTAGCCATTCGCGGTGCACCATTGCCTGACTCTGGTTTACAAGCCAGTAAACTTGCTACCCTACAAACGTGCCTTTGTGCTGCACCAGCGTATTTTCTTCAATATGGACGACCAAAAAATCCTGCCGATTTAAGCAATCATCAGTGGGTAATTTACAAATTAACGTCAGGTACAGTCACTCTTACTAAAGGCAGTCGTTCGTTCACCGTTAACACGAAAGGAAGTATAAGTACTAATAACTCAGCTGCACGTACTGCGTTTGTTGAAGCAGGACATGGTTTAGGCCGCATTCCCAAATACGATGCTTTGCCTAAAATAAAAGCAGGTACTTTAGAAATGGTGCTTGATGACTACACACTTAACGATATAAATGTTTATGGTGTATTTCCTCCTGGCACAGCAAACTCTAAAAAACTCAGGTTATTACTCAACTTTTTAAAAGAGTATTTCAACAGCCAGATAAATTTAAGTTCGGCTCAATTATCGAGTAAATGAAATATGGAGTATTTAGCTTTTTATGACCAACCAACTTTCCTCTATTTCAGTTAACTTGTGGGGTGTATGGAATCATGTCATACTTAATAATGCACCTATGCTTAAAGCCACTGCAAATACGGCTGTGACGTAATGTTCAAAGTTGTGCGCACAGAAGAAGTTAGCGATCAGTAGACATTCGCTTTAGTTGGTTTTTAGCATCGTCCTAAGTTAAACAAAGGGTCATCAACGGCTGTAAGGCAATTAGCAAGGATGGCAAACTGTTTTCAAGGAGCAGCTTAAAAACGTGCAACATTTAGCAGGTTTAATGATTGATTAAACTGGTTGTTTTTGACCAAAGCCTGCCAACTCTTTTAGAACATGAACAGGCTATAACGGGTCACTGCAAATACAAAATTCTAGTTGGACAGTTCCAATTTCTTAGTTTACCCCTAGAGATTGATGGTATTTGCCTAAGAAGGTATTAAATGCTATTTCTTCTCGTTGTTTTAATGCCATACAATTATTTTCAACTTCCAATGATTTTTCAATTGCTGCTTGGTATATTTCCCCTTTGTTTTTATAAAATTCAGTGAATTTTTTAACATTTTCTTCTTGGCAACCAGGGCTCATCATATAAGGCATCGAACTTTGATAAATTTGTGGAATTGCTGCAACATATCGCTCAAAATTTTTGTCCAACCATTGATAGATCATGTCTTGATTTTTGTTAATGTAAAAAGCCCCAACCAGTGGTCTTATTTTATCGCCTGCTGGAATTCCCTCATTAAAAATTTCGGTCAGTGAATAGTCAATAGCGTCTTTTTGGGTGAAGTACAATGAAGACATGATATTGGACTTTAATGTGGCATTATCAGTATTCAAATAGGTTTTATAATAAAGCTTCACTAAATTATCGTTGTCTAACATTGCTGCTATTCTTAATGCCTCCCTTCCTAGATTATCATCTATGCTATTATCGCCAGCCAAATAATCATAAGCTAAAGCAACGAGTTCTTTGTTTAGTTCAGGATTGTCACCTAATTGACCTAAGGTCCTGAGCAGTCTAGGCCGTAGCCGTAAAATGTCATCATTATCACTCGCCCTTGTCTTACTACCAATACGTTCATACCAGGGTGTTAGTACTTGGGTTATGTAGTCACTAAAGGCTAACTGGTTGGCTATGTCCGTATGCTGTTCACCAATTAACTTTAACTCTTCAATGACTTTTAACGCTACTATGGCATTGTTATCTTTAGCCAACAGAGTCAACAACGACAGATGTTCTTTAATCGATATATTGCTGGAACTTAATAGTCCGTTACTATTGGATAATAACGCCATTTTTTCTCGGTTGGTGAGCGATGTAAGGTCATTTAGCAGTGCATTATATTTATCTTGAGGAATTTGCCATCGAAAATATCCATTGCCATTATTGACGGGGAAAATCCAAGTTGATTCAATGGCCTCTTCGAAAACTAATTTTTCATCGCCCAGTAAAATGTTTTTGTACATAACTTTGCCGTTTATTTTGTATTTTACCGACAGCGGAATTTGCCAAGTTTGATCTGGGACTTCAGCGCCATAATTTTTGTAACGTTGTTGAGTAACCTGGCCATTGCCACTAAAACTAACCAAGGCGTAACCCGGTTGATCAAGGTAAGTGCTTGCAATCTCTACGATGTTTTGTTTTGATTGCTCCGAAAATGCCTGCCATAAATCATCGGCAGTGGTATTTTTCCAACTAAATTTCTTCATATATTTTTGAATAGATAATTGGAAATTATCTTCACCAAGTTGTTGTTCAAACATGTTCAAAATGGCATGACCTTTGGTGTAATTAAGCCCCATACCATCTTCTATGTCTTTTTCCGTTTTGACCTCTTTTCTAATGGCTTTGGTTGCAGCTAAAGCATCTTCATCAAAAGCTGCTGTTTGAGGTAAATCTAAATCACTTTGATAATGTGGGTACGCTATATCCATTACTTTTTGGGCCATCCAAGTTGCAAAAGCTTCGTTTAGCCAAAGATCGTCCCACCATTTCATCGTAACTAAATCGCCGTACCACATATGAGCCAATTCATGTGCGATAACATTTAAACTATCTTGTGCTTGGTTTGCGGTTGCTTCATCTCCCACTAATAGCAATTCAGTTCTAAAAGTGACTAAACCTGGGTTTTCCATTGCTCCAAAGGCAAAGTCAGGTACGGCAACAAAATCGAGTTTTCTATAGGGGTAGTCTATTGCAAAATACTGCTCTAATGTTTGCAATATTTTCGGCGTGTGTTTAATAACAAAGCCTGTTTGGTTACCTGTGCCTTCGGGAGAATAGATAAAACCAGGCACCGACAATCCTTTAATTGGAGTTTTATCTAATGGCCCAACGGTAATAGCCAACAGATAACTAGGCATAGGTGGCGTTGCCTCAAAGACTACTGTTTTCTTAAGCCCATTAATCCGCTGACTTTTAACCGGGGTATTGGTAGCAACTTTCAACGCTTTTGGTACCGTTAGCGTTAATTGATAGGGAATTTTGAAATCAGGTTCATCAAATATTGGAAATGCCCGACGAGCGAATAACGCTTCAAATTGACTAAATAGATAATACTTTTCTTTATACTTAGTACGATATAGACCTAATGCATCGGTAGAGAAATCAGCAGAAAATTTCAATGTTAGTTGGTATTGTCCTTTAGTGATTTTTTTACCGTCGCTTAAACGATGAATATGGTACGCATCGTCATGTGCAGTCAATTCACGTTCACCTTTTTTGGATTTTAATTTTATTGACTGAACATTTACCCCTAACCAGTATAAACCAATACTGTCGACATCAGATTTTACGTTCAAATCTATAAGCGTTGTGCCAGTGTAACTAGTCTTTTGTGGATCTAAATCTAATGTTATACGCTGTGTTATGGGTTGAACACTTTTAGACAATCGATAATTTTGTTCGCCTGCAAGTGTGTAATTGCCGATTAACATACTTGCAAACACCATAATAAAAATGATTGTTTGTTTGATTGTTTTTATAAATATGTTCACGCTTTAGTCCTTTAATTTTGACCTTGCACCCATTGTAGAACATCATCGTGTTTTAACCAGTTAATTGGTTAGCTCATTGCTAGGTTTTAATTCGTTTAAACTCAGCAGAATTATGTTGATAATCTTTACCTTTTGTTATCAATACCTCCTGCTGTATCTCTACTACAATTACAGTGTGTCCACGAAAACGGGGTAAGACTACGAAGCAGGCTATAAATCAAGATAAATTCACGTCTAAATTAGGTCGGCTATGCGACAATAGTTAGCTTTTGGTAGTTATAAATTTTCAATGAAAAATAATATGCCGCTAAGGCATTCTTGGTGCGTTAAGCTGCCATAAAATTTAGCTAATATGAAGGTCGATTTTCCGATAATAAAGTTGACATTAATTTATAACTTCTTTGGAACTATTGGCCACAAAAGGCTGTAGAGTCTTTCTGTAATTTTAAATAGTTTAGTTTTAGTCAGTTAGATATTGTTTATAGCCATAACATAAACTTAGAAATATCGGTTGATGCAATAAATAGATAATCAATGAATGCCGACTTAGCCAGTTAATTAATTTAGGTAATCTACAGAGCCGAAAAGGGTCGTTTATTATTACTATTTGATGGGCCAACCATATACCTATAAATGGCAAAGCAAGCCAAGGAAATATCGCAACAAAGTCATTTGTTTTTACTGGTAACCAGTTACCCATATAGTTAAAAGGCCATCTGCTGGGAAATATATTTAACTGGTCAATGGCTAAGAGAATAATCGCAATTGATAGTGATATTTTTGCTGAGTGCCTAAAGTTAATTGCCAACATGCTGGCAAGTAAAATAAAATGGATAATGCCAAAAAATATCCAGTGCTCTTTTATGAAAATATAACTTGCTAAAGAAACGAGTAAAGCACTTATGGCTAAAGTAAGCATTTTCACTAAAAAACTGCGCCGGTCTAGTTCCATTGGGTAGGCTAGCTTTAAACTGGCGCCCATAGTTATTAAAAACAAAGAAACAATAACAGCTCTTAGCTCTCGCCATCCGGCACCACTAGGTATATCAACATTAGCGAGCGAGAAGAATTTTAGATCATAAATAAAATGAAATATTAACATGAGAACAACGGCGCTTGCCCTAAGTAAATCAAGAGTGGCATTGCGGTAACTACCAGTGCTATTGATTTTTACTGGCATGTAAATATTCTTAACTTAATTGATATGTTTAACGCCATATTGATGCTTTTTTATGTTTACTTAGCCGCTGTACTATAAACCAAGTCGCCCAGCAAAGTGTGGTTAATACGATGCCTGTAATAATGGCTGGTTTAGGATTATTTAGGCTGCTAATAGAACCTGCATAAGTGGCAATAATGGCATAAGGTACAGAGCTTATGGACCAAGCAGTGATGAATCGGATAAAAGGCATTTTTGTCATACCTGACAGGCAGGCTGTTATCTCGGGTAAAATCGGCATGGCTCTGGAAAATATAATCATCAAGATGCCGTACTGGTCAAACTGGTATCTTAATGCCAACCTTTGCTGAGGATCATTGATGACTAGTTTTTCTAATTTTTCACCATAAAAATAACTCAGTATATAACCCGTGATCCCCGCGAGCATCACTCCGGTTATTGCTGTTATTGCGCCATAAACAGGACCAAGAAAATAACCACTCAATATCATTACTGTGAGGGTAGGCATAGCAATAAAGAGGTCGGCAAACAACAATAAGACAATGATTAAGGCTAAATAAAAAACATCAACACTTTTTGCCACCGTTAACCAATGCTCAATTTTTTCTACACTGATAACACCGGTAAATTTTACTAGTATAAACGTTGTTGCAAAAATAGTCGCCAGCACTAATATCAATTTATTTAAAGCACGCATAATATAATCTCCTTATGGGTAAATTATTTTGATGGTGATTGCGCTGGTAATATCAGCAAGTTTAACTTTGGCTCGAGCAAAGTTGGGTGGACCAAAACTTAATTTGGCACCATTTGAGAAACCTAACCCTTCTGCGGGTATAATACCTGTCCAGTTTTTAGTGACTTGCCCAGTGTCATCTTCATCGTGCAGTACTTTAATCGCAAATTCTGCGGGCACCGATGAAAATTTGATTGTCATTTTATCTATGTCCGCTGGCATTACTTCGACCCTAATAGCTTTGGCATGATCTTTTGGAAATCCGTCATAGCCGTAAAGCATCACGATAATGTTTCTAGGCTTCTGCGTAGCTATATTCTCGATGTGTACGACTATGTTTTTAGCATTAGCTTGTTGGCTCATTAAACTTATCGCTCCTAGGTAAAAAAAGGTTTTAAATGCCATATTAAAAATGTCTTTCATCTTATGAACCTTGCATTATTTTTTGCGCCAAACTGGGCAATAATCGATTAAGTAAACGAAGAAGTTTTACCTTGCCAATATCATGATCCAAGATTGTATTTTCTATTCCTTTGATAATTTCTGTGCTTACTTTTTCTACCGTCATTTTGGACTTACCTCTGCCTTTGGTCATTGGTGTATCAACTAAGGGAAGAAAGGCCTGTAATACTCTCACTTGAGTGTTTTTAAGCTGGTATCTAAGACTTTGTGAAAAAATATTTAACGCCCCTTTACTCGCACAATAAATAGCGGATGAGGTTTTGGGTACTAAAGCCAAACCGGAATTCACATTAAGGATAACGGCGCTATGTTGGCGGCTTAACATCGGCAGCAATAAATAACACAGGCTGCATAAGGCGGTGAAATTAGTGGTGATTTCATCGTTAATGGACTCGACTTAAAGTCACTGTCAATGAAGGTAGGGGTATATTGAACCGCAGCATTATTGATTAACACATCCAAGCTCAGTGTTGCCAACTGAAGCTGTTTTACCACGTTTTGTAACTCACTAATATTTTTAAAGTCGGCGGTATAGACAATAATATCAGGAAAATTAATTTGTAATTCGTTGATTTTATTTTGATTTCTTGCAATGATAAATAGCTTGTTTTTTGGGTATAGCTTTTCTACCAGTTTTAATCCAATCCCTGATGTGGCTCCAGTAATAAGAATTTTTTTATTAATTAATTGCATAATTATCTCTAAGTTGATTCGTTGCCAACTAGTGTAAATAAGTCAATAGCGATAATCGTTAACCTAGGTTAAAAAAATGAATTTTAATGAATTAGTAAAGCAGTTTGGCACCCGCCAAAGTTATAAAAAGAAGTCTTATGTATTTTCACAAGGAGATGAAAATAACTATATTTATTTTGTACTTGAGGGGGTACTAAAAGCCTGCTATTACGATGAAGGTGGTAAAGAATATATTAAATCATTTCTTTTTTCTGGAGATAATATTGCCAGTTCACAGGCGCTAAGTGGAGGCCTCTGTAGTTTTAGTTTGTACTGTTTAAAAGAAACAACATTATTAAAGCTGTCTTACCAGCAAGTTCGGCAGGCTGCCGATAACAACCTTGAATTCGCCAGTTCTATTATTGATTTATTAATGTCTTTCGCCATGAAAAAAGAGCAGAGAGAATTTGAACTGTTATGTTTAAGCGCTGAGCAAAGGTATAAACAATTATTGACTAAATCACCGGATATATCTCAGCAAATAACCCAAAATGATATTGCTAGATATCTTGGTATTACCCCTGTCGCGTTAAGCCGGATCAAGCATAAACGAAGATAATTAATGATATGGTCTTCCTTTACGCTTTATGCTCACCAATGATATTAGCTTTGCAGCAAAAAAAATAAGACCATGCGATTAATATAATTTGTAAAGGGGCTCGAATGAGTAAATAAATTGGTCCCCACAAGTGTCCACCTGAGCCAACAGATTGAATAGCGGCATAAATATTAGCAGGGAAGAATGCAATAAATACGACTATGGCAAGTTTGGCAGCGCTCTGTTGATACTTAGGTGAAAAAAGCGCTATTGCTATAGCTAACTCCAGTAATCCGGTTAAATAAATGATTGGTAAACGCAGAGGGAGCCAGGTAGGTAACATTGCGACCAAATCATCAGTTTTGACAAAGTGACCAATAAAAAAGAAGAAAAAGGTTAATCCTAACCCCCAGCAAGCATATTTTTGCACTGACAATCTGTTTATATTGAATACTTTTAATTTTAAAAGAATAAAAGCACTGAGCAGCGGTGATATAAGTAAAAAAATAATCATAAATGGAATTAACATATTTATCTCAACAAATGGTTAACTATAATTAGCTAGGGTAAGGAAATATAAAGTAAAAAGAGATGTAGTCATTAACCTAAATTAACACTTCTCCTATTTTAACAAAACAGAAATGACATTGAGTGTTATTATCTAGCCAGTCGCCAAAGAAAACATTTGTTTTTTAAAACACTATTTTGATTTTTAAAACTCGCATAGTAGAAGGTGGAAATATACTTCTAATGTCAGATATTCTTGAAGGTGGTGAAGATAAAAGTGAAATCTATTGTTCTAATAATTAAGACCGCAATGTGGCAGAACGAATATTTTTAACAGATGATTTAATTAATATATATTGTTGAAATGCAAGGTTCACCCTGTGGGTTAAGAGGATTTAACAAAAAATATTTTTCCACTTTTTTTTTATGAATTGACTGTGTCATATTTCTGAGAACCCTCAGTAATATGCAAGACGTAACAAAAACAAATTACTTTTGTTTATAGGGTACTGAAAGTATGGGATATTAATACGAATCAAATTTAAGTTATGGGATGGGCATTACTGAGAAGTCTCCATAATAAGCTGCTATGTTTTGAATCAAAAGGTGGGGAATATGGATAAAGCACTTCAAACAATGATTAATAATATGCCTGAAAAAACAGGCAAGAAGTTAGATGAATGGATTCAATTATTGAATAAAGAAAATATCGAAAAACACTCAGTGGCGGTAAAGTTTCTAAAAGCTGAACATGGCGTAACGCATGGATTTGCAAACACAATAGTCACTTTATCAAAAGAAAATAATTTATCTTCAGAAGATCTAGTCGTAAGTCAATATAATGGTAAAGAGTTACTTAAACCAATTTATGAAATACTGATTTCTACAGTCGAAAAATTTGGCAGTGATGTTGTAATAACACCCAAAAAAGGAAGCGTTAGTTTAATTAGAAAAAAACAATTTGCCTTAATAAAACCTGCAACCAAAACAAGGATAGACTTGGGGTTAAAACTAAAAGATGTAGAAGTCCAAAGCCGTCTAGAAAATTCGGGACCATTTGGGTCTATGTGCACTCATAGAATACAATTACAAAATATTTCTGATATTGATGCTGAAGTTATTAAATGGTTGTCAATGGCATATGAAAAATCTGTATAGGCAAAACATACAAGTGTTTTAATAAGGACAAACAACAGTTGGCTTTTGCTCTTTCGTTGCTTATTTTAGCCAACTATTTTATTGCCAACTAATCGGGCATTATGTATTTCATCAGGAGTTAAGTTTTGAGTAGAGTTTTAATATTTGGAAATTCAGGTTCGGGAAAATCAACATTAGCGAAAGAAATTAGTACTAAGAATAATGTGGCTCATTTAGACTTAGATACAATTGCTTGGCAAGCAACATCACCGCCAACAAGAATGCCGATTTCTGAATCAGAAATTCAAATAAATAACTTCATAGACATTAATGCTAATTGGGTTGTTGAAGGGTGTTATTCTGATTTATTAAAATTGGTCATGGATAAAGCTGATGAAGTTATATTCTTAAATTTACCAGTAGAAGACTGCATTAAAAATGCTAAAAATCGCCCGTGGGAGCCACATAAATATGAATCAGAAGAGGCCCAAAATGCAAATTTAGAGATGCTCATTACTTGGATATCACAATATCCAGAGAGAGAAGACCATTTTTCTCAAAAAGCCCATGTTAAATTATTTAATGCATTTGGTGGAAAAAAAGAAATGCCTATAACTAATGCGTAAACATTCATAACAAGCGCATTTAGAACAGACACATAACAGTTTGCTGTGTTTCGCTTTGCTCAACCATTTTAGCAAACTATTATTTAGTCGCTTATGCGGGCGTGAGTAGTTTATCATCTCGACCATGGAGAAGAGTGTATGGGAACTGTAACAACTATTACAAAAGCAAAGTTTTCTGTTGGTGATTTGATTAATCATCGACTTTTTGGCTATCGTGGAGTTATTACCGATGTTGATCGGAACTTTCAACTGACGGATGATTGGTATGAACAAGTCGCGAAGTCTCGACCACCAAAAAATAAACCTTGGTATAATGTGCTAGTTCATGGAAGTATACATTCAACTTATGTGGCCGAACAAAATTTAATGCCTGATGATATCTTTGAACCTATCAGCCATCCACTGCTTAATCAGTTTTTTTCAAAGTTAGAAAATGGTAGATATATTAGAAACAAGCCTATGAATTAACGTGGCCTTTACTAACAAACCATTGAAAGTAAGACTGCTAACTGTTTGCTCGGTCCCGCTTCACTGCACATTTTAGCCAACCATTTTCGCCGCTTAGTAAAGCGTTATACTTTTCGATAGTGTTTAAAATAAGGATGTTTATAAATAATGAAACTACTAATTAGCATGATTTTTGTTCTGTTTACTCATACAGTAGTTGCAGGAAAATACTCTGGCTGCACAGATCCACAATATATTTCTTACGTTGATAAAAGACTTTCATTTTACGAAAAGCTAGATAAAGAAAGATATCAAAAAACACAAAATAATTTATCAGTTAATTCATTGGATAATATGGATAAAAAAGAGGTTTATTCATATCAAAATGTAGTACTCAGCGCTCGCTTTGATACAAAAGAAATTGCGCTAAATAACATTATTTCTTATGAAAAATATCAGCTTACTTTTATTCAAAAAATTAAAAACGCGTTCGCAGGTAATGGTGATTCTCTTCACAATATTAATATTGCTAAAGGATGGCTTGCATTAAAATCGGGAAACGAAGATGAAGCTATCAGTTATTTGTTTGCTTCAACAAAAACTAAAGGATCACCTGTTTTAGGAAGTTTCGGGCCCGATAAAACCTTAATAAGGGAATTGTATAAACGTGGAAGAAAGGAAGCCGTTTTAAAATATTTAGATATGTCGAAGTCATTTTGGAATACTCAGAGTGCAGAAAATTATATGATGGTTTGGCGTAAAATGATAAAAAACAACTGTGCTATACAGTTTCAATTCTATGACACAACTTCAGTTGAAGAGCTTGGTTTATAAAAAAGTAAAACAAGTCAATTAAGAATGTGACGCATAACAGTGGGTTTTTGCTGATTCGTCGCTTATGTTAACCCACTATTATTTACTTCTTATTAATGCGTTAAGCATATGTCGTAATAATTGAATATGGAGATTTTATGAAACAGTACAAATACAAAGTTGTTGATACTCGTGATGTTGAAACTGCTGGTTTTTTCAAAGGGAGAAAACGTGAGGATGTAGAAACCTATCTAAACTCTCTTGGCGCTGAGGGATGGGAACTTGTTAATGTTGATTTTCGTGAGCTTGAAGGTGGATTGGAATTTGCTGGGGTCATGAAAAAAGAAGTTTAGTTACCCGTAGACTTATAATAACTTCAATCTGAAAACATACAGTTGGTTGTTTTCACTGATTTCAACATTATAACCAACTATATCTTTATGGCTAACACCATTATTTAGGTACGTCTGGGAGATCATAAAAGTTGAATCAATTAACCGAGAAATCAATAGGATGCCCTTATTGTGGTGAAACGATTAAAATTCTAATTGATTCATCCGATATAGAACAACA
>JALJPB010000091.1 GCA_022969175.1 Colwellia sp.
GGCTATCAGTTGACCTAAAGAACAGCCAGTAGCTAACGTCAACTCTACACACCAAGAAGCCCTTAAAAATATAAGCGTACGACGACTTTTTATTCTAGCATCAAAGATTATTCAACATAACAACAAGAAATTATACCCGTAAAAAAATGGGCCTCGTATATTGAGGCCCATTTCATGAGTAGTTAACCGTATCGAAAATTATAGTTTTAACTTAAATCCGATTTTATTTAATAAACTGCCCAGATACATCACTCCTATTGTAAACGCGGCAACCCAAAGTACGCCAATCAATCCAGCATCAAAAGCACTAGGTCTTATGCTGAGTCCAAAAATAGAAAATAGTGCAACCAATACAGCGGGTAGTATGTAAATTAATAAAGCATTGTTTGCTGCGGGTTCAATTAATTTTGTCCAGCGCGTAATTTTATTTTTTTCTATTATCCAATGTATTACAACAAAACACATAATACTGGCTGCTGCACTAAATAGTGCCCAAGGAGGAGTAGCCCAGATTTTAGAGATAGTAGATACCTGCCAGCTTACGAATGCCACAACAACGGTCACGCCGAAATAGATTGCCGAGTTTGAAAGGTACTTTTCTGCGTGGTCTTTGTGGTACATCAAAATAGACAATATAGCGCCCATCAGAACCAAAGCAGCATGAGTGGTATTTCGACGGTTTTCAATCAGCCAATGCAGAATTGGGTTATCACTAGGAGCAAGATTATCAAATAAAATAAATGCACCGAAGAAAATCAAAACGGAAACACTTAGAACAACGATCTTATTGCTCATCAAATAGATTGGTAGTGCAATCACATAGGCCCAACCGATAAGTCCTAGAATCCCCCACCATTGCACTGTCATACCTTGGCCTTCAGCACCTTCATATAACCACCAAAGTGCTAATAAACTGAATGCACCAAGAACCTTCAGTCCATTGGTAAGTTTTGGTGAAAGGTGTTTAGGGTAATACGCCCAAATCAACATAATACTTGCAAACATCAATGTTGCCCAAATATGAATGGAGAAAGGCATTTCAACCTCGTCCCATCCCCAAATGTTATTAACCATAAATACGCCAATAATAATTAAGCTTCCGCCCCGAATTAAGCCATCTTTAAAAACAGAAAATACACTAGAGCCACGCGAGAGCTTAATTTGAGCAGCGAATGGCATTGACATACCAACGATAAAAAGAAAAGCGGGGAATACAATATCCACGAATGTCATTGCATTGGCGTCAGCGGGCAAATGTTTTGCCCAAAGGGGGATCCCCTCAATGCCAGAAAGTTCGTTTACAAAAATCATAACGAGTATTGTCAGACCACGAAAAATATCAATGGGTAAAATACGGCGGTTTGGAAATGATGTCGACATGCTGTGACCTTTAATTCTGGGGTACCTGTAATGTTCATATGAAGCGTTACAAGCATAGTTTTTTTTAACAGTACACATTCAAATAATCATAAACAAAAGCATGTTTTTATTTGTTCTGTATTGTTATCCATTTGAATTAAAATTTAGTATATATGACTATACAATAGAAAACTGGCTAAAATCGATATATAACAGGATGATATTGATTGGTTATCTGTGAACGTCTGACCAATAGCACATTTATCTAGCTAATCTTTAACTTTATAGTTTCTTCTCATTCATTCAGAAGAGCAACTCATGAGCCTTAAAATATTTGACGACTGGAAAGGTCTTGTTGAAAAACAAATAGCCTGTAATAGTCAACTAAAACTGGAAACTCGATATCGATTCATTACTACCTTGGAACGTAAAGCTTAGCTAAGTGCCTTCCCCAGAACTTCACCTATTAGCTAACTTTCCAGTACTCTAGTTTATGTCAGTTTTTATACATCCATAGTGTTACGATTACGACTTTGCAAGTGACCGCTTCTGGCTAATCTAGAGAAGTCTCTAATTCTCACTAGCCAATGTTAACAAAGATACGATATACGTTCCGCACAGATATAAATATGCATTGTTTGACTATAAATATTGTCAATTAATCGGATAGCATGACTGGCAAAAATGCCACCAAAGCAATCGTTAATAGCTACATAGTTGTCATTAGACAAATAAAGTTTAAGAGCTATATTTATAACTTCGATTATGAAATAGAAAGGATATTCACATGATAGTTGCACGTTGGTCAATAGACGCAAAATTTGGACATAAGCCTGAACTTATTAATTCTTTGTCAAAATGGCAAAATAGTTTTGGAACCCAAATAGGATGGGATGGAAAGTGTAGAATCTTAACAGGCTCTGTTGGTGCTTTAGAGTCAACAGTTATCTCTGAAATCACTCTTGATAGTTTAGCTGAGTTAAGTGAATCATGGGACAAGCTAGCAGAGTTAGATGGACATAAAGAATGGAGTATTGAACTTGAGCCTCACGTAGTGTCTGGCTCTATGAAGTGGGAGATATACCGTATTGTTGAATAATTTAAATTATATAAAAGTAGCAAATAGTGGACTCTCCAGTAATGACACCTATCCTTGCGGTTGAGAGTTCACTGTTGGTTGTAATCTCATTTAACCAATTCACAACGTTTATGACTGGCTAATTCTCCACCAATGCGATCAGAATACATTTGTAAATGCCAGTATAAAACCGCCACTATTTAACGATAAACAGATCCATTAAAGAAGCAAGATGATGCCTCATGATAGCTTAAGGAATAGATCCACTTATTTGAGTTACTAAACTCGAACTACATCAGGACGTAAACTATAAAAAATAAATAGAACTTCTTCCTTTTCTCTTTGCCCAATCCCGTTCTTATCCAACGCAGCCATGACATCATCAACCGCAGCCATATATTCATTGACACTGATATTCATATTCTGATGTGCAGTACGCATATCTTTGCCTTTGTAAACATCAGGACCACCTGAACCAGAGATAAAAAACTCCGTAACCATTCGTTTAAGTTTGGTGGTATCACTGGCAGCAAATCGAGCTGAAATAGTTGGGTTGTCTAAATGAAGATCAACAACATCACTAGATATATTTCTGATCCCTTCTTCTCGTCCTAGTCGTGGTAAAAGTGATCGTACAAAGACAACACGCCACAGGCGGCTTTTAGCTTAAACCAGTCTCACAAATGAGCTGGAATTTTGGTTAACAGTCTACTAAATATAATCATGGTTTCACAATAGCTTAACGTCCGCTTATGGCTAATAGTTACCATTAGTGAAGCAAGCTCGAACGTCAGCTATAGGGAAAAAAGTGATTACAATTAGAAGATGCTTGTGCGACTGCTGATCGCTCATAACAGTCCGTGAGCTTTTTATTCGATTAAATCCTACTCTATCCGGCTGTAAAGTGCCAAAAGCTGTCAGTCGTAATTATGTGAACGGCACTCAACTACGGTATATTCTTCTGAGCAGTATTACCCTTCATTAGTTCTGAAAAACTCCCAAAATATAGATTCTGGCATGGGCTTACACTCAACCACTTTTAACGATTCAACTTCTTGTTTAGCATTAAAACTTATATCTGCGTAACTAGAGGAAATGTTACCAGAACTTCTTTCTGACCATTGAAAATGGTATGTATAACCTCCACCAGTATTTGAAATTTTTTCTGGTAATTCATCGTATCTACTCGTTTTAGTTGATGTTATTAAATTATCCATTTGTAGCTTAATGTCCATAGATTTAGCCCCATTCCATTCAGGGAAAAACCATTCCCTTTCTATAGCTAAATCCACTTTACATTCGGGGAGCGTTTTTAGTGATACAACAGAGTCAACAAGTGATGAATACTCTTTGTGTTTATCCTTGAACTTTGGGTAGGAAAGAATAATTAAAATTGCAACTAAGTTCGGTATAACCAGAAATAAGAATTTTTTTAGTTGTTTCAATTTATCAAATCCCTTCGTAAATAAAAGTCAAAAACAACGCAGTTAGCCTATTAATCAACTTCAGCTGTTCGCTCACAACGGCCTGTGAACCTTTGATTATATTACGTTAAATCATTGGTGGACTCAATTGGAATCACTCAACCCCAAGTTGTTCACTTTTTGGCTTCAAAATTAGTCTAAAACACTTGTACAATTAAACACATTATTGATCCGAATACACACATACAAGACTTGATCGAAAACATATCATACACACATCAAGTAAACGACTTCCTCGCTTTTTGATATTTCATGTTTTCCCTTAATGGTTTAATAAACCATATTTTCACCGAGTAACTTAACAGGTACTCGGTATTTTTTTGCTCGCCAATCGGTCTATGAAACTAACTTTTACCACTTAGCTGACTAAAGCAAAAAGACTAGACAGCGGACGTTCGGGGGGACAGTTCTCTTTCTCTATTAGACGTTAATTATCGCTTTCCATTGTAAACGTCTGCTTAGTAGAACAAGTTAAAAATAAAGATAACTAACCGTATAACCGCTATTGGCACTTAGCCGTCGGTCGGCATATACTAAAACCAATAAGGCTACGAAATAAAAACATGACCGCTATCGGTAAACTCGCATTCAAATGAGAAACTAAAATCCAAACAATAGTTTGAAAAAAGCCGTAACCGATTATGTATATAGGACATATATTAAACTCTTTAACTAAAGGGGTATTTTCAAAAATATATTATAAAAAGGTACTATTTAAATTTTTGTATACGCCAATTAAGCAATTCGCCAACATAAATCATACCTTTGTCAATCGCTAAACCATGGGGAAAGCCAAATTCTGATTCTTTTTTACCCCACTTGCCAAAGCGCTCTATTACATTGCCGTCAAAATCAATTTTGTTTATTTCACCACTTCTTGCATCTGTAAAAATAAGTGTATTTTCATCAAATTGTTCTAATTCATAGGGGTAACCTATATCTTGCCATTGTTTTTTAAAGTCACCGTCTGTATTAAATACTTGAATACGAGCATTTTGCCTGTCGGTAACATAAATGAGATCTTGATCATCGATAACAAGTGAATGTGGGAAATTAAATAACCCTTCCTCCTTACCTTTACTCCCCCAAGTTTTCAATAAGTTGCCATGGGTATCAAACTTAACAATTCGGAAGTTTCCGCCATCAGCAACATAAATATTGTTATCTGAATCGAGAGCCACATCACTCGGTGCATTAAATAAATTTAATTGATAGCCGTTTTCAAACCAACCAGTTCCTGAGCTATTTCTTCGCCCTAGGATAAGCTTAATTTTTCCGGATAAATCGAATTTTAATACTTGCTGGGTTTCTTGGTCAGTGGTCCAAATAAAGCCTTTTTTATCAACAAACAAGCCATGAGGCACTTTAAAAAGACCTAAACCAATTTCTCGCTCAAATTGTCCTGTTTGACTAAAAATTAATAACGGGTGTAAACCACGATTAAATACCACCATTTCTCCTGAAGGCAGAAACTCTAAACCTGCAACTTCACCTAAATACCAATTGGCTGGTAACTCTACGTTGACCATTTCTGTACGACTAGTATCGACAATGCCTGCATTAGCTGTCGAAATTATTAAACTAGATGAAAGTATAATTGCACATGACATGCACAGTGCTAGGGTGCCTCTTTTTAAAAAGTTTTTAGCCGATAATGGGTTAAACATATGAATTCCTCTTTGTTATTGAGAAATAATTATCGCTGCTTTATACTTTCCAATAAATACGGTCAATAGCAAATGATAAGTTCCCAAGTGGAAATAATGGATAAAGAAATTTTTTACTTAATGCGTGTCTATTGCACTGTTGTTGAATTAAGAAGTTTTTCAGCCGCGGCTGACGAATTAGGTGTGCAAGCACCAGCAATAAGCAAAGCGATCGCAAAGCTCGAAAGTATGCTAGGAAAAAGACTGCTCAACCGTTCAACACGCTCGGTTGAAATGTCCGAAGTTGGCTCTTATTTTTATAAACAAGCAATCGAGCATCTCACTACTTTAAATTCTACACTTGAAGTGGTTGAGTCCTGGAATAGTGCGGTTAAAGGTTCACTAAAAGTCACGGCAACACCTGCGGTAGGTGAAGGCTTTATTTCAAAAGTTATTGCCGAATTTCATCAGAGTTACCCTTATGTTGCTATAGAATTATTATTTACAAATGAAATCATTAAACTTCCTTCACAAAATATTGATATTGCCATAAGAAGTAGTAATAAACTCGAAAACTCTTGCTTGAGAAGTAAACAATTAATCAGTGCTAAAAGAATGGTACTCGCATCGCCTAGTTATATTGAAAAACATGGAGTGCTGAACAATGTTGATGATATCTCTCGTCATCAATGCTTAAACTTTAAACATAAAAAAGTTTTAAACTTATGGCCTTATTTTATAAAAAACCAGCAATTTGAGGTCATCACTAATGATACTTTAGTCTGCAATAATTATGCATCATTACGAGATATGTGTATTCAAGGGGTCGGAATAGCAAGGTTATTTCAGTATCAAGTGATGGATGAATTAGCTAATGGAAAACTTATTCAACTATTGCCTAAAACAAATTGGGGTGAACAAACCATACATGCTATTTACCACGAAAAGATGGCGGATGCTCCTAAAGTAAAAGCTTTTGTCGATCTTCTTCAAAATATTTAAAACCATTAAAAACCAAACTATGTTTTATACGATTACAAACGAAGACAAAACCCTGTTGTAACCTCCGCTGATTGAACGGAAAAATCACTTAAAATTCGATTGTAAATAGGGACAGCAAACCACATGAAATATAAAGTGTTTTGCAATAGCGAAAGTGGACCAAAGTTCTTCATATTACAGCTATCCACAGCTTGTATTGTTAGTCTTCTTATTTTTTGATAGTCAGTTGTCTTTGATTTTTTCAGCTAAACTCGCTACTGCATTTGCTATGGAATAAGAAGGGGCTGATATATGATTGACTGTACTTAAAGATCTTCGTCTAAATCCTGGCTTTTCGTTAGTGAATACCACAGAACTTTTACTAGCTTTTAACACTCGCAATAAATTCAACTCAAGCGGAGAAAAAATCTCCTGCTTTTTAAACATATCATCTATTACTTTTTGGTCCATATTCGAAAGTAAATCGAAAATTCTTTCGGAACCAGCAATAGTAACTTGATCAATTTCATCAATCTGTGAGTTAGAGTCATTTTTATGAATAAGCAGTAGACCACTTGAAGCTAAGTTTTTAGAAATTTGAGTTATTAATGGACCTTGCTTTACTAGTGACGCTCTTCTTCGGGATGCTTTGACTATAACGTTCCAACTTTTGCGATATGTAGGGGGGGTATCAATTATTTCGACTCTTTTATTCGTGCGTTTTTTTAGGGCAATTATAATAGCTTGAACATCAGGGTGCTCACCAATTAAATTGGTCAGGTTATTAACAATGATGTTTAGCAAATTCCAATCTGGCCTATGCCTCTGAAGGATGATGTGAGATGCAATTATACCAAGTATAGGATCCAGATATTTGTCGCTTAGTAATTTATTTATCATTCGGCTAGTGACAACATTACGTCTCTTAGAAAGTGCAATACGAGCAAGCTCATTTAGTCGAACTATGTTGCTTGAAGGGTTAAACCCACTTCCGAACCGACTCATTAATACCGTTGCATTTTGAATCGAAGGAATTCGAGTTGACTCTTTATTGTGCCAAAATTCATCTATTGTGAAAAATACTTGGGTTTGCCATTCTCTAGAAGTAGAAATGAATATTTCATAATCACCAATATCACTTGAGTTGACACGCACCCTATAAGTACCGGGTTCGACTTTGATATTCAATGCTGCATACTTACTTTCTTCATTTAACTCGCCATCATTCATAGAAGCTAATGGTTCGCCATCTAAAGTCAGAACTTCTATATCGGGCAAAATAAATGGTTGATTCCCATCAGTTTCTCGCACAAATATGTACAGTTGGCTTCCATTACCCACATTCCGATTAATAACTGTTGAGGCTCGATTAGCTCTTTCAGATTGAATTAGATTAAATGTTTTTGTATCACATATCGGAGCTGTAGAATTAAAGAGTACAGGCCGCCCTTTAATTAACAGCGATTTATCAGTACTTAACACTTCAATAATTTCATCATATTGAGACGCACCAGAACGATAACGAACTTTATAAATGCCCGGTAAAACTTCCACTTTTAATAACCCAACACCTGATTCGATACGATTAAGGTTCGAATCAATAACAAAAATTTCTGTAATATCATCAGAAGCTAAAATTTCAAGTTTTACATTATTATAAAGTGAATTGTTCATCTTTTATCACCTCTAAAATCTTGTTTATATGTGTATCAATAATTTCAACTTTATACAATCCGACTTTAAGAGGTACATTTATTTGAGGAGCCTTAATTACTTCTCTATATACTTCTTTAAGACCACCAAATTTTATAACAAGAGTTTTATCGATATTATCATCAGCCACAATTATTTTTATATCGATGAGAAAATCATCGCGACGTAAGAATGTTACTTCCTTCGATTCATCTACCGTAATTTCTGGTGGTGAAACATCTTCAGACCCAGAAAATTCATTTATATTAGTATGTATAAAATTTTTAATTGCCGAGCCATTCACAATGCCTTTTCTATTTGGGCTAGCTTTTTTCAAAGCATCAATAAGTGCGGTAGTAAATATTCCTTGTACACGTCCATTAATATCGCGTTCTCTAGCAATACTGCCATGCCCTGTAGCCAAACCTATAAACATTTTCACTTTAGGTGCATTAACATGTGGATTGAGCTTTAAAAGATGTGCTGGCGAAATAGATTGCATTGAGTTTGTCGTTCGACATGTATCCATCAATACGATTATTTCTTTAAAAGCCCAAGCTCTTCTAAAATAATTAGCATAGTCGAGAACAGCCATATGCGTGTTGTTGTATTGATCTGCATCCGCTGTTATTAGAGCCGCTGACTCCATATCTTGCTGTTCAGCAAATCCGTGACCAGCGACATAAATGAATAACCTTCCATCTGTATGCTCCTGTCGTGCCGCTTTAATTACTAATGGGCGAAAAACATTCTGCAAATCAGCCAATACAGGATGAGCATCGTCTACCCCTAAAGGAGGGGGAAACTCTTTACATGTTTTTTTTGCAATATTTTTCTTTTCAAGCCCGCCCCCATTGGGATCTTCTAGCCACTGAATAAAAGAGTCAACATCATTGCAGGGGCCTTGTAAATTCTTTATCCCAGGGTAAGTTTCTATTCCTATTACAACCGCATGGTCTGACATCTTAAAATCCGTTCTTAATAATATGTTGAATACTTTTTAATGTAGTCTGGTCTTCATCAAAATCTCCGTGACTAGTGGCCAGAGAGTTTAGCCCTTCTCCACGGTCACTAGACTTAGACCAAACGACAGAATTTTCAAATTCCATTAAAAAGTCTTTAAACTTTTTAATGTTTTCGAATTCTTCTGCCTCATAATGAGATGAATCAAAGTATCGTTCCATGCCTATCAAAGGAGTATCTGATTTATCTTCGACAACTCCAGAGACAAAATATAATAATGAATGAGGATAGAGAATAGGAACAAGTCTGTCAGATTTTTCATTAACGTCAGTCATAGTAAACATCCGAATTCCATTAACTTTATTTTTGTTCGCAACAAACGTATCTACAGAAAATTTAAACGTTGATGCTGGCGCTAGAAGTATAATATCGAATGCAAAATTTTCAGGGAGGTATGCATTAGCTGACTCCAAAAGGTTCCCAATGTATACCGCTCCCGTACTATGACCAATAAGTGTAACTTTAGATATATCGCCTGAAACTATTTTATTCTTCAATACAGACAATAAAGCACTGCCACCGAAGATAGTTTCATCATCTCCAAAGCTTTCTTTGGTATCTAGCTTCATCTCATTCCATATAGCACCGCCTATGTTTGCTAAATAAAACTCTCTCAATATTTCTTCTACAATTGTTGCATGAAAACCATGTTCACGACCTTCTATATATCTCTCAATTACTTTACTTGCTACAAAAACGATTGCTTTGGCTATTTTAATTGTAGAGAGCACGCCCCTTGCCGTTTCATTCGGTCTATCAATTAATTTTTCAATTGCGCTTGGGTCCATCAACGTTTCTGTTGATGCCCTCACAACATTGCTTGACCGGGCCGACTCTTCGATTGAAACAGTATTAGGATCTCTTAAAGAAACGGAAATGGAATTAATAGCTACTAATAAAGACGGTTCTTGTTGGAGTTCTGCTTCTAATGTTAGTTTTTCGAAGTCAGACAAAGAATTTAAATTTGAAGTATCAATATCTTCTACTTCTTCAGTTGTAGCTACATTAGGGAGAGCGTTTTGGCTGCGACTATCTTCACGTTGTAAGAGCTTTCGCTTTACGAAGTTACTTACAAACTTCAGTACCAACTTATATAAGACTTCATTTGATAAACTATGAAAATTATTAGATATAGTTTCGAAAAGACCTGTCTCCCATATTGGGAATATTGGAAATGCGCCAGCTTCTTGATAAATAGGTGTGAGTTTATTTACCATAACTTTTGCATTTTCTTCATTCACGAGACCTCCATGAAAATGAATAACAACATTTCCATTTTTAGAGGCTTCTTCAACAACTCTCTCTACTGATGAATATGGAGTGTCGGCAGCAAGGCGGCCATTCTTCATGTGAATGATATTTTCAATTGGCATGGTATTTCCCTATAACTTTTTAAGTCATACTACTACTAATTGTCCAACAATCAATATATTGCACTAGGTTTTCATGGTGATTGTTAAATTAGTGCTGAATGGACAGAGTTCAAAAGCAAGTGCATCCCATCAGTAGAGATTTGGTCATTCAAGACTGAATATGATGACTTTCATAGAATAATAATAAAAAAAGGATATGTAAGAATGGATAGGTCAGGCGTTATTACAGATCATTTTCTTTATGAATATTATGATAAGAACTTGATTTAAAATTAATGCCTGCCTAATTATAGCTTCAATCGATTTTCACGCATCATTTTGATATGTTTAGAATCAAACTTCTCTTGATGAATTTCAGCAAATCCTTTTCTAATAATAAAGTCATAATTATCTTTTATATCCAATGCTGGATTTATTATATGAATTCTTCTTCCATTTATACCTGTAAATTTATCAATAAAAGGCAAGTTTGCAAGGAAGAAACTACGAATGAAAAAGTCATCGTGTGCAAGGCTTAGACCTATGATGTAAACATCATGAGTAAAAGCAAATGCCCATTCAGGTTTATACCAAAGCTCTGCATTAGAGCGAATATCAAAAGCTTTTCCATATCCAGGTAAAACAAGAAACGGTTCTATTTCTGGGTTTCTATAAGGGGTATTCCACAACGCCTTTTCAAGTAATAATGGGGAGTAATACATCTCTTGCTCCATCATACCATCGGTAAATTTCATACTTTGCCACGATAAATCGATATCAGACTTAAGTAATTCATGAGCCTCACCTAATCGCCAATTAACTGAGCCATGTAACTTCGATAACTTTATAGCCTCTTTGCCTTTAAAGTTGTATGTATAAGCCTTACCAACTTTATTTAAAGCTCTCTCTAATAAGGGGTCCCAATTGAATGAAAGTACGACATCCGTCTCATGTAATTCTTCTACAAAGTCTAAATAAATTTGTGGAATTTCATCTTCTTCAGGTGTTGATAGAATGATTGTTTTTGCTAAGTAATACCGAAGATTCAATTTCTCTTTTGAGCCATTCTTAGTCCAGCGTTCACCACCACCAAATTCTTTCAATTCTATATATTCGAGAAAGGTACATAATTCCGAAAAACTTACTGATGAATAGCAAACATCTTGGTTCTCTGGTACAAGAAAACATTCTCTAGCATAATTGTTTACCCTTTGAAAAATACCATTTGCTTCATCTTTAAAAGTATTCATTGCTTGCTCTAGCAAAGTACCGATCATTGGTATGCCAGCAGAGGCTGAAAATCCGGCCCCTAGAATAAAAGTTCTACTGGATTTTATTCTCTTTTCTAACAAATTACTCATATTATCTTCTATTTTAAAATTTAAGGGAGACCAAATCTATTTATTCTTGTCGGTGAATAAAATAGCACATCTCTATTTTCAAAAACCTGATATGGGATTAGCTCTTTTATTAATAAGCTCTTAAAAGCATTAAAGTCGAATAAAAGCATTGGACTTTGAATTGTTTGAAGTAATCGAGTTATGTTTGAGTTATCTATGTTCTTGGTCGTTGATTGAGTTATAAAATCACTTATATCGGTTCTGACTGCACTTTGCAGGTTAATATTGTTAATTTTTCCTCGACTGTAACTATCATCAAATGAACCAAATTCGACTTCTTTGAAATGTGATTGGATGGCAGCACTAGATGATATTAGGTGGCAGTGTTGACCGATATTTTCCAAATACACTAATACGCATCAATACACACCAATCACGTTCAAAATACCAACAAAGTGTTGAACAAAACACCAGGTGCGTTATTTTTTATCCGTAGGCAATAAAATCACTTGCAAGTAGGCAATCAGGTCGATAACATACGCTTTCTTTTAGATAGTTGATATTATTATCCTCTTCTTACTAAAAGCAGAAAATAAGCTCGCTTAGCTCAGTTGGTTAGAGTACTTGCATGACATGCAAGGTGTCACAGGTTCGAGTCCCGTAGCGAGCACCATATTTAGAAAAGGCTACCTTATGGTAGCCTTTTTGCTTTCTGATGCTTTATCAAGGTGTTAGTTACTACTTTCCTGCCCTAATCCACTTAATAGTATATTGAAATACAATAGTCGCCCTATGTTTATTAACGATATTACCTATTGTTTATCTTATCTAAAATCCAGTGCTCAACATCTGCTCGAACCCAAGCTACAGAACGAGAAGTTAATTGTATAGGGTGAGGGAACTCGCCTTTATTTTTTTGATTATAAAGGGAAGATCTTGATAGGCTTGTCATACTCATAACTTCTTTAATTTTGATTAAGTCACTGGGTTGTTTATCACGTATTTGAGTTTGTTCAATACTCATTTTTTGTTCAGGAATTTTTGCTCGGGTTTGTTCTGAAATATCTCGTTTTGTGATCTGTGATTTAAACCTATCAATATGTCGTTTAACTAATTGCAATTCATTAATAGTGTTTTGGGTTTTAAATGATAGTTGATCTAAGTACCCATTAAGAAGTTCAAACTCTAAATTATTCATGTAAATGCCTTAAATCGTTGTTAAAGCTCATTATTAAACCACGAACTTTAGATGTGATTAAAATTTGTTCGATAATTTTTGTTCTGTAAACTATAGAACAAAAACCATTTCGATTCTCTGCCTTGAAAGTCTATTAATCTAACGTCAGCTTTGAGATTTGATGTTCATATTTTGTTTCCTGTAGTTGTTGGATAATTTAAATTGAGGGTTATTCTAACTTTCCTAGCTTTTTTAATAATTCGTGGGTTTTTGGCAACTTATCAATTGCAGTTCTAAGATAACCATGGTCATTTATTTTTCTGCCAATCGAAGTTATAGAAACAATATCTACAGCTTTTAACCTCAGAACAGCTAAGCAAAGACGTTCATCTTCTGCTTTCCAGTTCTTTTTATAAGGCGCAGGTTTTAGAGGTTGGGGTAGGGTTCTCTCTATCAGGGATTTATCATGGTTGTACAACATAAAATAAGCGGCTTGCTCAGCTTCTCTTAATTTTGTTCTGTTCCAGTCGGGATGCTCTTTCCTAAGTTCTATTAGTTTTTCATATGCATTGTGGACATTATCCTGGATACGCATGTGCTTACGCCAAGCAGTCATTCTAGGCTCATTACAAATGACCTGTTCAACATAACCAATTCCTACACCAACAGACTTTGCGATTTCTTTTCGGTGAATTCCATACAGAGCTTTTCGAATAACGGCTCTATTAACCTCTGTAGAAAACGCTTGAGCATTAGTGGGATGAGAAACCATATTTAGCTCTGCAACATGTCGTATATAGCACCGACTTCGACCTACTTTCTCATAAGTTGAGTTGATGCTATTGCCTTCCAATAACAGCGTTAATATTAGTTCATCTGTGTCGCTACAATCAGAAATAGGTAAAGAAGCTTTAGCTTTAGGCTGGCGAAAAGGTAGTAATCTTGTTGCATCATTATTGGTTAACCAGCACGCCAGCAAGATATGTTTTAAAGGGTGAGCATGAGAGTGTGTTTTATGTCTTAATATTCGCCCAATGAATTTGAAATCTTTTAAAATCAGTGGAACACCAATTTCTCCATGTTCACAAAAATTGAGTGTTTGCCAATATTGGCTTAATTGCTCAATCACTTGAGAAATAAAAACGTAACCACCATTACAGCTAATCAGCTCTCTTTCTTCTAATAGGTGGTGGTAAGCAGTCGAGTAATCTAATTTATTTTTAATGCTGAGTTCAAATAGCTGAGTAGAAAATGAAGCGAGCGTGCATTGAATGGGCGTGCCTGGAGTCGTCGCTATAGGTGTAAAACTAGGTAGGAATAAGGCTCTATCTCTATTCCCATTTCCCATGGCTACCTTTTCTAAAAGGCACCCATGATTAAAGCATACTTCAATACCTGGTATTTGATGTCTAATGTGCCAATAAGGGAACCCGTGGTTATGAATATCTTCTTGGGTACATTGGGAGCAAAACTTAAGGCCGTAGAAGGTAGCAAACCTGGAATGTCCCATAGCGGTTTTTAATAAAACCTTATCATCAGAGCATTCCTTCATAACCATTTTTATAATTGAAGTGTCTGATGGTTGAGAGTATTTTAACAAAGGGTAAATGGTTTTCGTCGCGATCACCTCATCAGGAGAAAGCTCAAAAAAATCTGCAAATTTATTAATAAAGCCCGGAAGGTAGGGGTTTATTCGTTTTTTCCTATTCCCATAGATTTGATTAAGCGCAAGAGGTGCTCTAAATGCACCAATTAAAGCATATCTTGCCACCGTACTATAAGGCACCTCATCATCAGGGATTAGAAAATAAAAAGGTGCCCGTTTCATTAGGTGTCTTCCAATGAAATTTTATCTTTTAGCCAATATAAAATGATCAGCCAGTAAACGGGATGTTTATACTTTTTGTAGAAGCTAAAGCCAAGCGTGCTTTTTAAAACTGTTACTTTTCTTTTAAAGCTTTTTTTGTAAAACAAAAATAAATGGCGGCAAAGGGATAACGGAACATCGTTGTCGAATTGCTCCTGAAGTGACTTGAAAATATCGTTGTCGCTCCGTTTTATTTCATCCGGAATTGAAAGATAACGCCTTATTCTATTTGTTAATGTTTGCCCTAAAGCGGGGTTGTTGTTCAGGCGGTCATAAATAGTAAAAACAAATAAACTCCACTCTAACAATAATGCTTCATCTTCTAAATGTGGAGGGGAGAAGTCATGTACTTGTGGCAATAATGACTTTCTCAAATCAAGAAGATAATGGGGGTCTCCCACAAGCTTTGTTTGATGGATGTAACAATGTGAAACGCTGGGTAATTGATGCTTCACATGCCAAGTACTGTGTCCACAACGCCTTATATCGTCTTGTACGCAACAGGGGCAATACTGCCAATTACTCTTAAAAGAGAATTGAGTAACCTCGTGCCCAGATGGCATTGTATTTTTATTGGAAATTCTCCAGTCATTAAATTTATTATAACTATAAGATAGTGACCATAACGCAAGAGGTGAATGCCCATCAAAAGCAGATGTGTCATCAGCTATTTTATTTTTGAAAAAATTAACAGCATCCAGAAATGCTTGGTTATGGTTACAGCTCTTGAATGGTTTGTTTTCAATAGATAAATACTGAAGTGTATGGGTTAATTTTGCATTTCCAGAAAGTAAATGAACTCGATTTAACCAGCTAAATATATGCTCATTGGGCTGTATCGGGCAGTGGAATGAAATCATGACTTCACCTCCTCACATTCGCCATCAATCACAATATTACTAGTACCATGAGATTTAGAAGGTAAGCGTTGCTTTGCGGCATCAATAATCTTTTGTTCTTTTTCATTTAGGACGTATTTTTCTTCCAAGTCTGCAACCATTTTACGTAACTCAGTTAAGGTCTTTGGGGGAAGCGATTTTTTCTCAATGAGTGCTTCAATATTCACAAGCAGCTTTGTTCGAGCTGAAGATGCTTCATACTGAGCCGCACCCATTAGGTCGGTATAATTTTTGCCATTGGTGAGTCTCATATCTTCCACAGCAGCTTTAATCAGCGTCGAACTTTCATTGTATGCCCGTCTAAACACCTTAATGGTTAATTGCTCTGTGCCATCGGCTTTTGGCTCATCAATGGCTATAAATTGGGCATGGATGAATAAGAAGGTAAAAACGAAAGGTATGCCTTGCGTCATTTTATATATTTCGTCAAACAACCGCTGGTCAGTAATTTCTCGTCCTTTATTGGTTACTTTATAAAGGGTTTTAGGAGTATTTGTATATTGATAGCGCCACAAAGTCATCACTAAACTCTGCCAAATAGGATCATCTATCTGGTAGCGGTCATAATGTTTATCGCCTCCAGATGTAAACCGACGACTAGCGGTGAAAGTTTGATTGAGTATAGGAATAGTATTTGGGGTTCCTATTAACACTAAACCCATGCTCCACTGTTCAGCTAGACTACTAAAAAAGTTAAGAAACTCTTCGTCGCCACCCGCTTTTGATACAGATAGATTTTGCATTTCATCAACAACAAGTAAGCCAAGTTTGTAAGTTTCAATGATGGTTCTAAAAGTGGCCTCATATGTCCCAATTCTGGTGTTTTCATTGTGATCTGTTGAATAGGTAGTACCGACACAAATATCCACTTGCTGCAAAAATAGATGACATAAACTTTTTCGAGCAGCATTGGACGGAATTTTGATATATATCCAGAGAATTTGGGCTTGCTCAAATTTTTCACCGTTATATTCTGTATGATCGATAACTTGCGTAAGAGAATGAAGAACACGCTTAATCTTCATCGTTTTACCAAACCCACTTGGCGCTGTTATCAACAAGCTTTCACCAATAGTGCTTTTCCAGACAGTGTCCATTTTTTGTTTTAAGAGTAGGTATTCGTAATGCTTACCAACCACCATAGTATCGAAACAGTTTCTCTGTGAATAAGTGGTAAACAACATTCTCCATAATGTTTTATACAGCTCATAATATTCAATTTCTGGTACTACATATTCATATAGCTCCACTATTTTGACTTTACGGATATGGGCAGGTTCATTTTTAAACGTTTTATCAAAGCCTGGCAAATTAATGATAAGTCCGTAGTACTTTTTAATGTCATACATATCATGAAGCGCCTCAACAAACGGATTGCCATGATATTCCTTAGGGGTGTCTTTTCTGTATGTTGCAGGGAACCTTATAACGTTATCCATGGTCTATCTCCTTAAGTATGCTTTCTAAAA
>JALJPB010000092.1 GCA_022969175.1 Colwellia sp.
AACGATATTTATCAAAGCGCTGATGGCGCTATTTGGATAGCGACCAAGCAAGGACTCGATAAATTGAATGAAGTATCTGATTCTTTTGACCACTTTGATGAAACTGACGGTATGGCAAGTAGCGACATTCGAAGTATACTAGAGGATGATTTGGGGAATTTGTGGTTGAGTTCAGTTAAAGGACTTATTCAATACAAACAGCAATCGGAATATTTTGTAAATTATGACAAGTCAAATAGACTGCAAGGCAGTATATATTTAGGGGCATCTGCAAAAAGTGATTCCGGTGCCCTGTTCTTTGGTGCAATTGAAGGCTTAATTCAGGTCTCTGCATCAAACCTTCAAAATAATACTCATGTGCCAAAGACCGTTATAACTAACGTATGGCTCGATGATAAGCCAATAATACAGTATGATTTTCCAGCGGATGAACCGCTGAAATTGCACTATAAAGTGCGCTCAATAAAAATTCAATTCGCCGCCTTAGATTTTCAACAATCGAACAACAATATGTATTCATCTTATTTACAAGGCTTCGACCAAGACTACAATATGCCAAACCATAAGATTAGCGCACATTATACAAACCTAAGTCCTGGTCGTTATGTTTTTCATGTTAAAGGCAGTAACAATAGCGGTGTTTGGAGTACCAATGACGCGACACTCGAAATAATTATTACGCCACCCTGGTGGGGCGTATTATGGATACAAATACTATTGGTTTTATCTGTGCTCGGAGTGTTTTATGCGTGGCATCGTGTTCGCTTAATAACGTTGGCAAGAGATAAGAAACAGTTAGAGCTAATGGTACAAGAAAACAGCGAGCAACTTGTTGCCGCACAGAAACAACTCGTAGAGTCAGAGAAAAATGTCGCTATTTCGGGATTAGTCGTCGGCGTTGCTCATGAAATAAATACGCCAATTGGCATAAGCGTAACCGCCGTTTCTCATACAATGCAATTAGTCGACACATTGTTAGCAAGTATCAATAATAATAAGTTGAGCCGCACTGATCTCATTAACAAAATGGAAAATATAAAGATAGGAACTGAATTGGCTTCGAACAATCTTGATCGCGTTTCTGAAATTATTCATAGCTTTAAAATGATTTCCGTCGATCAGTCATCCGAAAATCGTCGCCAATTTAATTTTTTACAATGCCTCGATGCTATAATAATTAGCCTAAACTCCCAATTCAAGAAGGCCAATGTCACTATCAATCTAAGTTGCCCTGACGATATTGACATAGACAGTTACCCAGGTACGATAATACAAATTGTGAACAGTTTAGTAAGCAATGCGTTGAACCATGCGTTTGATGGTAGTCAGGAAAACGCTGCCATATCTATCATCGTTAAGCAGGATGAACGCTGGATTGTAATGGATATTTCTGACAATGGCATTGGTGTAGACGATAATAAGCTTAAAAGAATATTTGAACCATTTTTTACCAGCAAAAGAGGCAAAGGCTTCACGGGTCTAGGATTACATGTTGTATCAAACTTAGTGACTTTTAGACTCGGTGGCAAAATTACCTGTACAAGTAAAAACGGCAATGGCTGTCAATTTAATTTAAAATTCCTAGCTGAGCCTTAGGTTATGATGTGGATAATTTTGAGATTAAAACAAATAGAGTCTCAAAGGGAAGTTGGTACGCCCGAGCAGAATTCGAATCACCGACCTCATCCATGTCAGTAAGCCTCATTATCATTTAGTACATACCCAATCACAAACACAAATACGTCACTATGATGAATTTAAATCGTTGCTTGCGGCGCAGGATATTCCGGTGCCGTTATATGTACATAAGGAATTTGAGGCGTTTCTAACATGTGGCGCTTCGAAAATGGCTTCTTACGGGTACAGTGCGAGCATTGTCATCACGTATCCTTCTTTCTCTAATACAATAAGCTTGTCCGAACCACTGTATAAAAAGTACCAGAATCATCCACATTGGCTATTTTTGGATTAGGTATATTGGGTTTAATAGCACTTTCCTATGAAGTTAGTGCTTTATTAATTCCTTCAATGTCTGCTGTTTTGTCTTACCCCGTTATCGTGGGCACACTATAATTGTGATTACTTTATTAAAATTTGTTCAGGCCTCGTCTTGCTAGTCTTTCTCTTCTCATTATTATGAGCTCATTTTTTCTTAATTGTTCTTTATTGTCCTCAATCCAGGCGATATAGATAAATAATCCGCCAACGGCTAGTGCTATGAGTGCTGATGTAATACTCATAGCTCCAGAAGAAAGACCAATGAAGAGGAATAAAAAGATAATACTTGTGGTTTCTTTCATTATGCAACCTTTTGTATGTTTGACAACCAAGATAAAGCTTCATCATGATTGTCGAAAAACTCTGATGGAACATTTTTAAATGCTGCATGCGAGTTTATTAAAATGTGTTTTTTGAATAGCGTTTTTACGACGACAGCCTCAAAAAAGTGATTGTTTTGTTCAGACAAGGCATTTGATTTCTTAATTAAATGCCATATTTCCGGTAGACCTAGCCCCCATTCTGATAGTTCAACTAAACACGACCATTTGTAAGGCAGAGGCACTTATATATTTTGTATTAACAAAATCTATAATAAATATCATATTGCAGTTATTTTCTTCTTTATAAATGCGTCTAAACTTTTGATAACAAATAATTAAACTTTACAGGTGCAATTATTCTAATTAGCCTTTTATTGTCTATAATCTTTACCATGTGTTTAAGTGAAACGCTCATAGCAGGTTTACAACTCAAACTCTTATAAATTCAAAGGACCGGATTTTAAGTTGTATTAAGCTATAAAGATGTTCTTTGCAGAACAATTTAAGGAGATTTATGACAAAAACTTGTTCAACAAATTTACGGCTTAAAAATACACCAATACAAATCCTTAACTATTTTGAAAATGAAGGTTTTAAAACCTGCTCATTGAAAAATGTTGAATTTACCACGGGTTTTTTTAATTTTTCAGGCATTATTTATATAAAGAAAGGACGTATCTCTATTTCTTTGCCACAACAAAACTTAGATACCATTTATAGTTTTATTCTTGAAGCCAATAGTTGGTTTGGTGGTTTAACATTAATGCCTTTGCCTCATCCATTCATATTAATCAATGAAATAGACCAAGTTGAAGTTTTATATATAGCCAAAGACCAATTAACAGAGATAGCAGATGCTAATCCCTTAATATATAAGTGGTTGCTGAAAATTGCGGCCGAGAATATCCCACAATGGTTACAAGTCCCTTTAATTGCATTATCAAATAAAAAACTTCGTGTGACCTATTGTTTAGCCACATTACTGCCGACAAATAAAGGCAACATAAGTACTATGGTCATTGATGTAAGCCAGCAGAAAATTAGTGATATTTGTGGACTATCTAGGCCAAGGGTTAATGAAGTATTGAAAGAACTTGAACAGGAGGGATTGCTGCAAGTGAAACATAAAAAAATCATCATTATTAACCCTAAAGGTATGTTCAAACTTTTGGATGAAGCAAACTTATGTTTTTATGATCCTCGTGAAAAGAACAAGGTTTAGACTTGTATATTTAATATAAGGTTAATACTAGGTAATACCTGTTAATGGTCATTTGAGTTAGAAATTTGGCTACGCGAATGAAGATGTAATATGAATAATGGCAACAGCCATAATCTTGAAGTTCTAAATTTATTGTTCGATATTTGATTGTCTAAATTGACCAGGGGCAATACCAGTCCATCGTTTAAAAGCTCGCTGAAAAGCACTTGGCGAACCAAAGCCCAGTAAGTAGGCCACTTCACCTAAGGATAATGAAGTATTGCAGATGTAGCTGATGGCGAGTTCTTTTCGGGTTTTATTTAAGGTTTGTTGGTAACTGCTACCATCATCAATTAATTTTCGTCTTACTGTCCATGGCGGAATATTTAATTGCTTTGCGACACCTTCTAATGTCGGTGTACTCCCATTAAGTAATGGTCCTATAGCACGGCTAACTTTTTCTTGAAAATTTAGTCCTAACTGAAACTTATTTAACTCGTTATTGGCGTAACGTTGCAATAATGTGGTGGTTGAGCTGCAAGCGTTTTTACAAAGCCAACTGAGTGCTTCTTCTTTAATCACTAGGTAATTATTACTTTGGTTGAACAGTACCTCGCAATTGAAATACTCTCGATATTTACTTTCATAGTTTGGCGCTGGAAATTCAAAACAGACTTTCTCAATTGCATCATCGCGATCAGACAAATTTGTGATTATTTTATACCAACCAGCAATAATTGAGTCGACAACAAAATAGTTATAATCATTGTAGGGTGCAATTGAATAAAACTGCATAATGGCACGTTGTTTGTTTAGCTCTTCATCACCCACTAAAGGCTTATTAAAGCTTGATTGACCGCGATTATTATAATTATTGAGTACCTCATAGGTAATAAGGTTATGGCATGCTTGTTCGATGTTATTTGATGAGTCAGCTATCAAACCAGCAAAACCCAAGTGAGTAGGGCTGGTCACTTTTCCCATAAGTAAACCAAACCAAGCAGTGTTTGATTTACTGATACAGGCATGACCCAAACGCATAAATTTTTCAATGCTAACCCGAGCATCAGGTGATGACAGGCTTTCTTTGCTTAACAAAAACTTTTTTAAAATGTCATCGGCATTAAAACCGAGCTCATGCATAGCTTTGAGCACAATAGTAATGTAAGAGACGGATAAGTCACCAAGTTTCATAAAAAGCCTAACCAATAATTATATAACTATACAAATATAACGATATAAATATAACTTAGCAATAAAGTTAGCTGTAGTCATTAATTTGTTAGTTTTGGTCATTGGAAGGTGTGAAAAATACTTCTATTGTTATAGCTATCGAATTAAAGTATCCAAACTACATAGTGAATTTAAAATGAGCAATTATTTCCCAAACCTATTAAAACCCCTTGATTTAGGCTTTCGTACCATTAAAAACCGTAGCTTAATGGGCTCAATGCATACTCATTTAGAAGAAGCACCTGAAGGTTTCAAGCGAATGGCTGCCTATTACGCAGAGCGTGCTGCTGGTGGCGTTGGTATTATTGTTACTGGCGGTTTTGCACCGAATATTGAAGGCGGCGGCATGCCAAATGCTACTATGATAGCAACACCTGAAGATATTGAAAAACATCGCCTTATTACTGACGCTGTGCATAAAGAAGATGGGGTGATTTGTATGCAAATACTCCATACCGGTAGATATGCGTACCATCCTCATTTAGTAAGCTGCTCACCACTGCAATCGCCAATTACACCATTTAAGCCCAAAGAGCTTGATGAAGCAGGTATTGAAAAACAAATTAAAGACTTTGTCAGTTGCGCTGTTAATACAAAAGAAGCTGATTACGATGGTGTTGAAATTATGGGCTCTGAAGGGTATTTCATTAACCAGTTCATTTGTCAGCGTACTAACCACCGAACAGATAGTTGGGGCGGAAGTTATGAAAACCGTATTCGTTTGCCGATTGAAATTGTTCGACGTACCCGTGAAGCTGTTGGTAAAGACTTTATTATTATCTACCGTTTATCAATGTTAGATCTTGTTGAAGGGGGCAGCAGCTGGCAAGAAGTTGTTCAACTCGCTAAAGAAATTGAAAAAGCAGGAGCAACTATTATTAATACCGGCATTGGCTGGCATGAAGCCCGTGTACCCACTATCGCAACAAGTGTTCCCCGTGCAGCCTTTGTTGAAATAACCAAACGAATGAAAAGTGAAGTTTCAATTCCGCTTTGTACTACCAACCGAATTAATACCCCACAAGTTGCTGAGCAAATTCTTGCCGAAGGAAATGCCGATATGGTATCGATGGCACGGCCATTTTTAGCTGACTCTGAATTTATCAATAAAGCAAAAGCGGGTAAGTCCGATGAGATTAATACTTGCATAGGTTGTAACCAAGCCTGTTTAGATCATATTTTTGAAATGAAGTTAGTTTCTTGTTTAGTCAATCCAAGAGCTTGTCATGAAACTGAGTTGATCATTAAGCCAACCGTTAAGATAAAATCGATTGCAGTTGTTGGCGCTGGGCCGGCCGGTCTTGCTGCAGCTACGACCGCGGCAAAACGTGGTCATAAAGTGGTATTATTTGAAGCAGATAATAAAGTGGGAGGCCAATTTAATATCGCCAAACAAGTCCCAGGTAAAGAAGAGTTTGCTGAAACTATTCGTTACTTCAAACGCCAAATCGAGTTAACCGGTGTTGAATTGAAACTAAATACAAAAGCAACAGCCCACGATTTAAGTGAATTTGATGAAGTGATACTTGCAACGGGGATTACCCCTCGACTACCTGATATTGTCGGCATTGATCATGTAAAGGTGATGACTTACCTAGATGTACTGCGTGATAAAAAACCTGTCGGTAAACGTGTAGCTATTATCGGCGCTGGGGGGATTGGTTTTGATGTTGGCGAGTTTTTATCGCATCAAGGAAAATCAACAAGTTTAGATAAAGATGCCTTTATGAAAGAGTGGGGCATAGATTTAAATTATTCAGCCTCAGGCGGTTTGATAAAGCCGGAAGTTGAAGGCTCATCTAGAGAGATTTTCTTAGTTCAACGTAAAGTCACTAAAGTGGGTGATGGTTTAGGTAAAAGTACCGGTTGGATCCATCGCTCTGTGTTAAAAAACAAAGGCGTAAAAATGATCAAAGGTGCACAATACGATAAAATTGATGATCAAGGATTACACATTACGGTTGGGGATGAGTCTCAATTGTTAGCTGTTGATAGCGTTATTGTTTGTGCGGGTCAAAACTCACAACGTGAACTACAAGCTGGCCTTGAAGCAAAAAATGTGAAGGTTACCTTAATTGGTGGTGCTGATGTTGCTGTTGAGTTAGATGCTAAACGTGCCATTAAACAGGGAACTATGGTTGCTGCTGCTCTTTAAATAGCACAGGCATATCTTGCAGGTGTATCTAGCGGTTAACAACCGTTAGATACATCAGCCATACAAGGAAAATTTACTACCCTTGTTTTAAAATTGGCCATTGACTATCCATTTGTTGGTTACGTAAGGTGATTAAACTACCAAATTGTAAAAAGACAAATTCACTTTGAGTTGGCCTTAGGAAAATATGGTCATCAACCTCTAAATTAACTTTTTTAGAGCTATTGACTATTTCTTGGTTAGTACTGGTGCCAAATAACCCATTGCCTTGCAGCCCTTGTGGTGATTCATATTGAGCTAGCCATTTACCGCCGTAAATAAAATAGGTTTGTTGCATATTAGGATCCCATAAAGGGAATATATTTTGGGCAAATTCAATCGCGGGTAATAGTGTGCCTTTCATTTTCTTTAAAACCGGAGTGGCGATAAATGCGGCGGGTTTAAAGGCTGACAACGAGGGTAAATCAAAATCTACGGGTTTAACAAAACAAGAGCCAGCAGAAAGTTCGTTAGCAAGGGTGTTATTCTTATGCATTATTAAGCTCGGACTTCCTGCACCATTAAAACAAAGCTGTTGCTCTTTATAATGGCTATTTAAGGTATAAAGTCGGTCAATAAAGCTCTTATAAATAGCTTGTGATTCTTGATAGGCTTGCTCTGCTGATTTTACCATGCTCGGAATTTTAACAATATGGGGATCATAGCCCATAAAACCTGAAAAACTTAAAAATTGGTCATTGTTTTCAATAAGAGTTATTAGGGTATCTAGTTCATCTCCTTGTTGTAATCCACCACGATGCAAACCAACATCAAGTTCAATATTTATTTTAAAGTGTTGATCAAGTGACTGAGCTAAAGCCAAATACTGTTTAAGTCTTTCTTCACTATCAATTAACCATTGCAGTTGAGTTTTAGGATCAAACTGATTTTGGTCGTTTAGGTTTTGGTAAAAAACTTTAGCTGCTTGTACGGGCATAGGTTTACCCATTAAAACATCACTTTTTGGATAGGCTAGGGCTATATGAGAGAGGAAGGGTTGGTGAAAAACCATTAACTTATTGGTATTCGCTTTGTCCATCAAGTAACCTAAAAGCTCAGGGCTAGGGACTGATTTAGCGACAATACGTAAATCTACATTCGGATTCATAACTTGGGATAAAGCTGCGATATTGTCATCAACTAAATCAAGGTCGACTAACATACTCGGTAAATAGGGTCCTGATCTTTTGAGTTGCTGATTCACTTTAGTAAAGTAATCGTTGTAGGGCATGCCCTTATCATTGGGTTTAAATAAATATCCAGCAACACCAAGTGCCGCACCTGCTAGCATAAATTTTCTTCTATTCATTTTCAAACCTCAATATCTGCTTAGCTCAAACCCAGTACAGAATTAATATGTTCATTAGTGAAGATGTTTTTTGGATCCATAACTTGCCTGACCTTTAAAAATTCGTTAAACATGGGATAACGTGCAGATTGTTCTTTAGCCGTTAAAGTATGAATTTTTCCCCAATGAGGACGGCCATCATATTTCCAAAAAATAGGCTCGATGGCCGCAAAATACTTTTGGTAATCTTTGTCATGAAAGTTATGGCAACTAATGGCACAACTGTCACGTTGATAAAAAGGGCTTAGCCAGATGTTATCAGCCTTCACATAACGAAATTCCATCGGGAAGATCACATCGATATTTTGTTTTTTAATTGTTGCTAAAATTTCGCGTAAACAGGCAACGCCATGTTCGGCAGGAATTGAATATTCCATTTCATTAAAGCGGATATCACGTACATTGCCAAATATCTGGTAATTACGACCAATACGCTGCTCTTTTCCTACCGTGCTTGCCGCCATATTTATAATGAAACTGCGTAGAAAGGGTAAAGTGTCGATGACTTTTGACATGGTTTTAAAGGTTTCGTAGGCGTCGCCACTGTTAACCGTTTCACTAAGTAGCTCACTTTCATCAACTTTGTCTAAAGCGATAGCCAGGATATAATCGGCATGGGGCAGGGCGTAAAACTCAAAATGACGATGGCTGTCGCGCAGACTTTCTGCTTGGTCTAAACCTTCTTGAAGGTCCATCATCCAACTTGTTTCTTTTAGATAATATTTGTCTTGGGCCTGAATTTTCATACTGGTCACTGCGCCCAAGGTGCCGATGTTTGTTCTAGCGGCATTAAACAAATCAGTATTGTTATCCTGGCTGCAGCTTATTTGCTCACCCAAACCATTAACTAAGGTGATTTCTTTAACTGTGTCAGACATCGAGCCATATTTAAATCCTGTACCGTGGGTAGAGGTTGCAATAGCACCGCCAAATGTTTGAGTATTTATATCAGGCATGTTTTCTAAGCTTAAGCCGTTTTGCCATAACTGCTCACCAACAGCGGCTAAAAAAGTATTAGAGGCAACAGTAAACTGTTTGTTGGTTTTATCAATATTGCTGATGCCGCTAAAGTAAGCTAATGACATTTGACTTTCGTTGGTAGGCACTAATGGAGAGAAACTGTGACCTGCACCAACAAGTCGTATTTTTTGTTGGCTATTTTTTATCATGCCTGCCAACTCGTCACTATTTTTCGGTATTAACCGCTCATTAGGAGCACAAGATTGGTTACCTGACCAATTTGTCCAAGGCTGAACAAGGTTACCCTCTTTGTCGATAGCACCGGTTAACTTTGGCTTGGTAGCTAATTCAGGCTTGGTACTACAGGCCGTTAGCCCTAGGGTACTTGTTGCGCCTAATACCGCAGCAGCCTTTAATACACTTCTGCGGTTTAGGCTGATTTTATCTAAATTCATGCTTTTATTTGCTCCAAGTACAAGGATTAAAACTTTAACAATTTAAATTACTGTACTATGGTACAGTTTGTCAAGTTGGTAAAATGTAACTTTAAATTTTTGTTGTAGGTATAAAAGGATCGGTTATGGATGTGAAGCAACGTATATTGGTTGCCACCCTTGAAGTGATAAAAAACCATGGCATGCGTGGTGTTAGACATCGAGCTGTAGCAGCCCAGGCTCAAGTTTCCTTGGGCTCGACCACTTATCACTTCAAGAGTATTGAAGATTTAATTAGCTCAACTTTTGTTTATTGGCATGGGAAAATAGATCTAGGTAAAAATCCGTATTTCATAACGATTGAAGAAGATGTTAAGCAGTTTACCGAAGTTGAAATGACACCAATCTCTCTTGCTAACCTACTTTACCAAGATGGTGAAAGGTATTTACGCAATCAAATATTTGATAACTCAGACGATCGCCGAATCGAATTAGCCTTCCATAATGAAGCGTTACGAAATCCACAATTAAGCGCATTGTTAAAACGTTCATGGCAACAAGAAGTTGATAGAATTTGTCATTTATATCAATCTATTGGCACTGACTTTCCTGCTGAAGATGCAGAAATAACCTTTGCGCTGGTTTTACAATTTGAAAAAAAAGCGATGTTAATTGAAGATACCGATGAACTTGAGATTGAGTTTACTAAAATGAAGAAGGTTCTTAAAAGGTACATTTATTTAGTGGCAGGTGCTAATAGTAAAAATGAGAACCACATTCATTAGTATTAGATAATTGAATTAAGTGAGAAATAACAAAAGCATTGTTCATTTATTTAAAGATAATAAAGTTGTTTTATAGTAAAAATAAGATGAGTTTAGGGTATAGAAAAAATGATATAAAATAGAATGGTGGACGATACTGGGCTTGAACCAGTGACCCCCGCCTTGTAAGGGCGGTGCTCTCCCAACTGAGCTAATCGTCCGTCTCTATGGGGGCGTATTATAGGGAGATCAAAAAAGCTGTCAACCCAAACCAAGCTCTTTTTTGCAAAAAATTCACTTAAAGGTATTAACTGCTTTAAAATCCGACATCTTGATTGATTTATCATCCTATTTCTTTTGATAACCTCAAAGAATTTTCTGATAACTCATAAAGAAGGGGTGTATCAATTGAATTACCCTGATAAAATAGCGCCAATTTTTAGAGACAGACTTTAAACATAAACAATTGATTTGATATTACAATTATTTATGTTTTTGATAATGAGACTTTTATGACTTTAACAACGCGCTTTGCTCCTAGCCCAACCGGATATTTACATGTTGGTGGTGCACGTACTGCTTTATATAGCTGGTTATACGCCCAAAAAAATGGTGGCGATTTTATTCTTCGTATCGAAGATACTGATATTGAACGTTCTACTCAAGAATCTGTAGATGCCATTATGGATGGTATGAACTGGTTAAATCTTGAATGGACCCATGGTCCTTATTTTCAAACTCAACGTTTTGACCGTTATAAAGAGGTCATTGAACAACTTCTTGAAAGTGGTAATGCTTACCGTTGTTATAGCAGCGCGGAAGAAGTTGATGCGATGCGTGAAGAAGCAAAAGCGAAAGGCGAAGTTGAAAAGTACAATGGTTTATGGCGTGAACGTACAGATTACCCAGCAGATAAACCTTTTGTTATTCGTTTTAAAAACCCTATTGGCGGTGATGTCGTTATAAAAGACATCGTTAAAGGTGACATTACCATCAGTAATGAACAGCTTGATGATTTAATTATCGCTCGCTCTGATGGTACACCAACTTATAATTTAACCGTAGTAGTTGATGACTGGGATATGAAGGTAAGCCACGTGGTTCGTGGTGATGACCATATTAGTAATACCCCAAAACAAATTAATATCCTCAAAGCTCTTGGTGCCGCGTTACCAGAATATGCTCACATACCAATGATTTTAGGTGATGACGGTAAACGTTTATCTAAACGCCATGGCGCGGTTGGTGTAATGCAATACCGTGATGATGGTTATTTGCCTGAAGCACTTCTAAACTACTTGGTTCGTTTAGGTTGGTCACATGGCGATAAAGAAATTTTCTCAAGAGAAGAGATGATTGAGCTCTTTGATTTAAAAGATTGTAACCGAGCACCTTCTGGTTTTAATACCGATAAACTTATTTGGGTTAATCAACATTACATGAAAACCATGGATCCTGAATATGTCGCTAGCCATTTAGCTTGGCATATGAAAGAGCAGGGCATTAATGTTGAAAATGGTCCTGCACTGGCCGAGCTTGTTAAAATTCAAGCAGATAGAGTTAAAACATTAAAAGAAATGGCACAAATTAGTCGCTATTTTTATGAAGACTTTGATGAGTTAGATGCAAAGGCGGTTAAAAAGCATTTACGTCCGGTAGTTAAAGAGCCGTTAATTTTAGTAAAAGCTAAACTTGCTGCATTGGCTGAGTGGAAACCTGAGCTTATTCATGCGGCTATTAACGATACAGCACAAGAGTTAGAAGTAGGTATGGGTAAAGTAGGTATGCCATTACGTGTTGCTGCAACGGGTGGCGGTAACTCGCCTTCGTTAGATGTAACACTAGCCTTATTAGATAAAGATAAAGTACTGGCTCGTATAGATTTTGCTTTAGAAGTTGTAGAACAACGAATTGCTAATAGCTAAAACTAATTATCACTAAGTAAACTTTAAGGGCTTTGATTACCATATCAAAGCCCTTTTTAATTTGGCTAATTTTTATTTTCTAGTGATTTATGTTTGGCAATAAATTCTTCACAGTCACCAGCATAACCATTATCGATTAGGTACCGAATTTTCCACTGAGTTTGTTGTTTAATTAGCTGAAAGCTATTAACGCCGCAGTGACTAAGTTTTCCATCGAGATAAAAAGCGAAAGGGGTCCAGACACTGGCTAAATTACCACTTTGATTTACCGTGATATTAAAAATTCTTTCGTCAAAGCCTTTTGGTGATTTAGAGATCATTGCGGCAAATTTTTTCAGATCTGACTGTTCTACTTTATCTTCATTGCTTGCTCTTTCTAGTATCGCACCATCAATAAATTGTGCTAAAAGTTTGTCACCATCGTGCGCTCTCATGGCATCAAACATATTATTGATAGGTGTTAAAACCTCTGTAGTTCCTACTGGCTCATTGTTGATGTTTTTCAGCGTTGTTATAACCGTGTCTTGATTAGCGTAAAGACTAACCGAGAAAGTTAAAAATAGCATATTGATAAAACTTTTCATTTTTTCTCACTTATTGGTTTTTTATGAGTGGTATATCCCTTTTTATATTTATTTTCATCACAGGTAAATACTTTAAGCGAAAATAGTTGTTTACGGGTTATAATATGCCAAGTGATATTTAATGGTCTTTAGGAGAATAGTTTGCAGTTTAGTGATCTTGGGTTAGAAAACAGTTTAATGTCTACAGTTGAGCATTTAGGTTTTACTGAACCAACAGAAATTCAGCAAAAAGCTATACCTGCTGCTATGTCGGGCCACGACCTTATTGCTTCATCTAAAACGGGATCGGGTAAAACCTTAGCATTCATTCTTCCTGCGATGCAGCGCTTATTAAAAAATAGAGCATTAAGTAAAAAAGACCCTCGAGTACTGATTTTAATGCCAACACGCGAGTTGGCAAAACAAGTGTATAGTCAACTACGTATGTTCACATCGGCATCACAATTTAAAGCTGTATTGATATTAGGTGGTGAAAACTTTAACGATCAGGTTAAGACTCTAGAGAAAGACCCCCATTTCATTGTTGCAACACCCGGGCGATTAGCCGATCATTTATCTCAAGGTCATTTCTACTTAAATGGTTTAGAATTATTAATTCTTGATGAAGCAGACCGTATGCTTGATTTAGGTTTTGCTACGCAACTGACACAAATAAATAATGCGGCCGATCATCGTAAACGTCAAACCTTGATGTTTTCAGCTACCCTAGATCACGCACAGGTTAATGATTTTGCTTTAGCACTATTAAAGAAACCTAAACGGATTGCCATCGGCAGCGCCTATACCGAGCATCAAGATATCACCAAACGTTTTTACTTATCTGACAACTTAACGCATAAAGAAGCCTTACTTGAACACTTTTTAGCAAATGAGACTTATCAGCAAGTTATAATTTTTACTGCAACTCGAAGTGATACCGACCGTTTAGCTAACATACTTATCGAAAAAGGTATTAGTGCTTCAGCGTTAAGTGGTGAACTTAATCAAGGCCAACGTAATCAAATTATGGATAGCTTTTGTAAAGGGCAAAATAAAGTGCTGGTTACTACCGATTTAGCATCACGGGGTTTAGACTTGCTTAATGTATCTCATGTTATTAACTTTGATATGCCAAAACATGCTGAAGAGTATGTTCATCGTATTGGCCGTACAGGCCGAGCTGGAAGCAAAGGAGATGCTATCTCGTTTGTTGGACCTAAAGACTGGTTAAGTTTTAAAAATGTTGAAGGCCTGTTACAGCAAACCACCCAATTTGATTTTTTTAACGGCTTGAAAGCAAAGTTTACTGGGTTAAAACCGAAAAAAACTAAAAAGATCAAAACATCGAGTGATAGTAAAAGTAAAAACCAAGGTAAGTCTAAATCAGCGTTACCTGTTAAATCTAACATTAAAACCTTCCTTTTAGCAAAAGAAGTTGGCGATATGCCAGTTTTGCGTAAGAAAAAGGCGCTACCTGTAGATAAAATTGAAAGTAGTGATTTAGAAGAAAGTTAGTAATACCGTTATTTTATAGATGAAAAAGGAGATGTTTATCATCTCCTTTTTTGTCCAATCAATGGTATATATTATCAATAATATTTAGGGTTTTACGCCTATTACCCAAGCAATCACTCGCCTAGTAACTAAATACAACTCTTCTTTGTTAATTTCATTAATTGGTACAGCTAAATGACGGTACTCTAATTGGGTTAATATCGTTAACATAATGTCAGCATCTATTTGTGGATCTTGCTTATTAAAGTGCTGACACAAACGTAGAAAAGGTAATATTAAAGCCGATTTATGCTGTTGGGCCAAGGTTCTAAGTTCAGGTGTAATTTGAATTTCAGTAAATAATAATTGCTCTACGGCTAAAGAGTTTGCTTGGTTAATAATTTTTTGAAAAATATATTCGCTAGCCATAGTCGAAAAATCATCACACAGCTGTTGTTTTACCTTAGCTATTTCTAAATCTTGAATACTAATATTATCAAGAATATTGAATGCGTTTTGCCAAGTTATAGAGGCTAGCGCAATAGTTTGCGCTGAATTTAATTGAAAAGCTTGGTGAATAAGCTCCTGAATATCTTTAAAGTAATAGGTTGTTAATGACAACTGAATATTAGCTTCTTTGGCAATTGCTCTATGGGTAGTGCCTTTAATTCCTTGAGTGGCAAGTACAGCAATAGTTGTATTTAAGATATGCTGTTTAGTTTTTTCGCCCTTTGAGCCATGTTTTACTTTTGTACTTTTTTCAATGGTCGACATAAAAATAGCTTAAACCTGTTAACGTTCCTTGAATGAATTATATTATACAATTCAAGGAACGTTAACTTCTTTTTAACATGCTTTAATTTATATCACTAGTTTGCTTAGCTACTTTACCTTTACCGCTAACTCTTCGGGCGAAAAATCATCTACATCAATGGCTGCTTTTCTGCCTATTTCAGTTTTTCTTAACTGCTCGGCTTCACTTTCTGTAATGGCCCCGGCAATTAAACCGGTTTCTGCAATTTTATCTAATTGATAAAAGGGTAATTTAGTACCAACTGCTCGACAGACTTTCTCATAAATGGGTTCACTGGTAATAATGTCATCTAAGGTTTGTTCTAACATGCCAACGGTATTATTTGGCTCTCTAGTTAAGTATTGGCCTTCACCTAATCTTGTTCTAGCCGGTGAAGGGGTTTGTAAAAGTTTAGCCACTTTATGATCAAGCATGTCAGAAGGTTTTGTTAACGCTTTACCAAAAGGTAAAATAATTAAGCGAAGTGTAGCGGCAATAAATTTATTAGGAAAATTGTTAATTAATTCATCAATCGCCTGTTGGGTTTTAAACAAACAATCTTCTACTGCCCACTGCATTAGTGGTAAATCGTCTTGCTGTCTACCTTCATCATCAAAGCGTTTTAATGTTGCAGAACTTAAGTATAAATAGCTTAAAATATCACCAAGTCGTGCTGATAATCTTTCTTTTCGTTTTAATTCACCACCAAGCGATAACATCGCAATATCTGATAACATGGCTAAATTGGCGCTAAATTGTGTCAATCGCTGATAATATTGCCGGCTTTCATCTTTAAATGGAGCTGATAATAGTTTTGCACCCGTGAATGAAAACCATAATGAACGTAAAATGTTACTTAAAGCAAAGCCAATATGGCCAAATAAGGCATGGTCAAAATCGTTTAATGCTTGTACTTCATCATCACAACTTCCTGCCTGTAACTCCGCTAGTACGTATGGATGACACCTGATAGCTCCTTGCCCATAAATAATCATATTGCGGGTTAGGATATTTGCACCTTCAACGGTTATAGCAATGGGCGCACCTTGGTAAGCTCTAGCCAAATAGTTACTTGGACCCATACAAACGCCTTTTCCGCCATGAATATCCATAGCATCAATGATTGATGAGCGCATTCTTTCTGTTAGGTGATACTTTGAAATAGCTGAAATTACTGAGGGTTTCTCTCCTAAATCAATTGCTCCGGTAGACATAGTGGTAACAGCGTCCATTAAATAAGCGTTACCGCCAATTCTGGCTAATGGCTCTTCAATACCCTCCATTTTACCTATGGGTAATTTAAACTGTCGTCTAATTCGGCTGTATGCGCCAGTAGCCAGTGCCATTGATTTTACGCCACCGGCACTGTTTGAAGGTAAGGTGATCGCTCTACCAACAGATAAACATTCAACCAGCATTCTCCATCCTTGGCCGGCCATTTCAACGCCACCAATAATAAAACTTAATGGCACAAATACTTCATCCCCTTGAGTAGGTCCATTTTGAAAAGCGATGTTTAATGGGAAATGGCGTCTGCCGATGGTAATTCCATCTAGGTTAGTGGGAATGAGAGCACAGGTAATACCTAAATCACTCTTGCCGCCTAGTAATTTGTCAGGGTCTTGTAATTTGAATGCTAAGCCTAATACCGTAGCAATAGGTGCCAGCGTTATATAACGTTTGTCCCAAGTCAGGCTCATGCCTAAAATTTCTTCGCCTTCAAACTCTCCTTTGCAAATAATACCCACGTCAGGAATTGCTCCTGCGTCAGAGCCGGCCTCTGGGCTTGTTAGGGCAAAACAGGGG
>JALJPB010000093.1 GCA_022969175.1 Colwellia sp.
AGAAGAAAAGAAGTTAGAGAGCGAATCTTCAGACGATCCTGACAAAAACAAGACCAGGGTCAGCGAGAAAGGCAAAGAGCATCAAATTGAAGAGGAAAAATCCTAAAAGTCAACCTCAGGTAAACTGACTGGAAAATTTACGCTTAAAGGCATTTTCTACGCCCTCTTTTCCTAACATAAAACCTAATAAACCGCCCCATGTTGCCGCAGGGTTATCAGAATCCCAGCCCGCTAAAGTGGCGATTTTGATGGTTGCAACAATATCACCTTCGCCATAAAGCAAACTAACAATACTAGCGGCAAAGTTAATGCCTGAAGCAAAACAGCCATTGCAATACATGTTCTTTGCCGTGATATCGTATCCATCTTCCTGGTTTACCTGATATTTTTGATATAACTCATCTCTAACCGTTTCCCAGGAGACTCCTGATTCATAACGAGCATGAACAAAGTCGAACATTTTTGCTGAATAAGAATGGTTAGGTAATATTTGCCTAGCGGTATTAGCCATCCATTTTATTTGCTCTTTAATCGGTAAAGACTGATCAACATAAGAAGCGAGTGAATACATAACCACATAAAATTCAGCAGCCCATGCTGCGTTTTCTCTTGCCGTTGTTCTAATCGGTAAATGTGCCATTTTCAATGCGATATCAGGTCTTGCTGGCGCAAAAAAACCGAATATTTCTGTGGTTAATTGTGCGTCAATCATTTCATATTCTTTGTTATTGTCGGGATGACTGGTTGCTGGTGGCAATAGCCCCTCTTTCAACATTAATTCGTGTGCCCTTTGGTTAGATACCCAAAGAAAATTTTGATGTTTACCATCTTCTTCTAAACCAAATGGCGATTGATCTTCTGAATAAATATGGTTTAACCAGCCATCTCTAATTTGTTCAGCTGTCAAGATATTGGTTTTATGGGTAAACAGCAGGTGTTGATACATATATTCAATATCAGTATCGTCGTCCGAACCCCATGTTTCACCTTCATCTTCGAAAACAAAATCTATATTTTCCGAGAGGTTACTTGGAATGCCCTGCCCCCAAATACTTGGGTGATCTTTTTGGCCCCAGTCATCACGAGTATAAAACTCACCGTGTGGGCCCTCTCCACCAATTTTATCCATTTCGGTCACTAGACCAGTCCAATTAGCGATAGATTGACCTAACCAGAAGCCATAGAGTTTATCGAGATATTGTGCACGTGATATTATTATTTCATCTTTTGGCTGAGTTACTTTTGCTACCTTACTTTCAGTTTCAGGTTGCACCGGCTCAGTCTGATTGTTCGAGTCTGTTGGCTGACATGCTGTTAGAAAAAGTATCAAACAGATTAGAGTAAGTTTATTTATCATATTCATTGAATATCCAAAGCAGTTAGTAAACGATTATCTATCCTGTTCTAGGTGCAGTTAGCAAAATAGTTACGCTGTAAGCAAAAAGTCATTTTCAGTTCATTGATAGCACTTGCGCCTAACGATAGGCGCTGATAATATTAACGAGGATTAGTTTTAATGTCTAGAGTTTTTATTTTCTGCTGTTGAATGGCTGAACAATCAAGCTTAAAATAGATTAATACCAATTGAAATAATGAATCGACCAACTTAGAGTTTCAGTAGCGAGCTTAGAACAAACAAAATGAGTTAAACATAGTTATTCTATATTTCATTCATTTTGTGAAGTTATCAGTTTGCTACTGAACTCCCGAAGGGCGAGTTTAAAAGGCTTATATGCGGCGTTATTGATTTTGACAAGGGAATAACCATTCTCTTCAATCAATGCCTTGCCTCTAAGCCTTTTAATTCTCGCTAAGTGGTGCATTCATTAATTCAGTTGGTATACTTTGTGATTAAACACGATTTATAGTTCATTTGGACCCTTTCAATTAATGAATAAAAGCACCGCTACACTTAAATCTATTTCAGCAACACTCGGTATTTCAATTTCGACGGTATCACGGGTTTTAAATGATAGGGCAAAAAAATACCGGATAAGCGATGCCACCGTAGCAAAAATTAAAAAAGAAGCCGATAGAGTAAGTTTTGCTCCGAACCAAATAGCAAGTGCGCTACGCTCACAAAAAACCAAGACTATAGCTTTAGTTATTCCCGATATTTCAAATAGTTATTTTTCCTCTATGGCAAAAGGGCTAGGTATTGAAGCAAGAAAAGCTGGCTATTCGTTATTATTATTTGATTCTTTAGGTCAAGAAAAACTGGAAATTGAAGCCGTACGGTTAATGCGTAGCAGAAAAGTTGATGGTTTCATTATTGCCCCGGCAAGTACCAATGGCCAGCATATTATAGATTTGAAAGAGTCGGGTACTCCGGTAGTTTTCATTGACCGTTACATCAAATCAATGGCAATAGCGTCTGTTTGCAGTGACAATGTTGAGGCTGCTTACCAGGCAACCTCTTATTTAATCACTTCAGGCCACCAACATATCGCCTGCATTCAAGGGCTGAATTATCTGAGCTCATCAGCGGACCGTACTCTAGGGTATAAAAAAGCATTGGCGAAATACCATCTTGCTGAAAATAAATCTTATTTTCTTGGAGATGATTTTAGTCATCAAAGTGGTTATGCTGCCACTAAAATATTGTTGGAAAACTGTCCACAGGTAACGGCTATTCTCAGCTTAAGCCATTTAAATGCGATGGGAGCGATGCAGGCAATTAAAGAAGCCGGTAAACATATTCCTGAAGATATTTCGTTAATTACCTTTGATGATGATCCTTTGTTTGCCTATTTATCCACACCGTTAACGTCAGTCGATCAACCAAATGAAGCGATTGGCATTGAAACGATGCAACTACTCATTGCCCAGATAAATGGCGAGTCAAATTCTACCGAACAAAAATTGCTTAAGACTCAATTGATACTACGTGATTCGGTAAAAGTATTTAATAAAGATAGTGAAGCTTAATTTTTCACTTGAAAATACACCCTGTTATTGGATTTGTTCCAGAAGAAACTTATCGATCTCTTGCCGTTTATGCACCGAAGGTTGCGCACCAAATTTTGTTACCGACAGCGCCGCTGCGGCATTAGCAAACCTGACCGCATCTTCCAGAGTATTACCCTCGGCAATAGCAACAGTATATGCGCCGTTAAAAACATCTCCTGCTGCTGTGGTATCAATAGCATTAACCTTGAACCCAGCGACATATTTACTGATTTTTTTGGTTTTAATGAACGCTCCTCTATCACCTAAAGTCAGAATTACCGTTTCTAAACCTTTATCTAGCAATACTTGAGCTGCCAGATCAGCACTTTCAAGGTCAGTGACTTCTACGCCGGTTAATAAAAAGGTTTCAGTTTCATTTGGCGTGATAGTAGAAATCAATCTTAAAATATCATCCGGTATAGCCTCTATTGGCGCAGGTGCCGGATTTAATATTACTCGCACATTTGCCGATTTAGCAATTTCTGCCGCTCGCTTAATAGATTCAAGAGGGGTTTCCAACTGCATTAAAACCACATCTGCTTGTTCAATAACATCACGTGAGGCTTCAATATCGACGATTGATAATTTTGCATTAGCACCAGACGCTACAGAAATACTGTTTTCTCCACTTGCTGAAACATTTATTAGGGCAATTCCTGTCGCCTGATGTTCATCAACCTGAATATAAGTGGTATTAATATTATCCTGATTAAAACCTGTAATGGCTTGTTTGCCATAAATGTCGTTACCGACACGGGAAACGAAAGTGATCTGGCTATTTTTTCCTAATGTACGAGTTTCTAAGGTTTGAGTTTTTAACGACCTCGCAGCGGCAACTGCTTGATTGGCACCTTTGCCACCCATTACACTACTGAAATCATCGCCAAGAATAGTTTCACCTGGGCGGGGAATACGGGGAACTTTAATAATCATATCTACATTGGTACTGCCGATAACTACTATATTCATAACCAGTTATTACTCTTTTGTGCGCCAGCGATCGATAAGTACGGCAATGATGATAACAGCACCGGTAATAAGTCGTTTACTAGGTTCTGAAACACCTAATTGTGCTAAGCCATTTTGCAAAACTGAAATAATAAGCACACCAATAAACGCACCGATAATTGAGCCCCTGCCACCTAATAAACTGGTGCCACCAATTACCGCAGCTGCAATAGCGGCAAGTTCTAATCCTAGGCCAGCATTTGGATCTGCAGAGCCTAAATAGGCAGCATTCATTACTCCGCCAATGCCTGCTAATAAACCAGACAAGGCCAAAACAGCTAGAATATAAGGTTTTGTGTCAATGCCTGACATTTTTGCTGCGGTTTCATTGGTACCTATAGCAATAACATAACGACCAAATACCGTACGGGTTAAAGCAAAGTGACTGGCAATAACGAGCAGCAAGGCAACTAATAAAGAAACTGAAACACCGATAAAAGCTATGGGTTGAGCAAGTTGTTGAATAGAACTGCCAATATATACTGTTTGTGAGTTTGTCGTCATATAGGCAAGCCCGCGAGCAGACTCAAGCATACCTAAGGTCACGATAAAAGCGGGTAATTTACCATAACTGCTGAGCCAACCGTTAAGGAAGCCAGCCAACAAACCAGCGGTCATGCCAAATATAATCGCCAATGGTAATGACAAACCAAACTGGGCAATGGCTGCGCCAATGACGCCACCACTAAGGGCAACAATAGCACCTACCGATAAATCAATGCCACCACTGATTAAAACCAGAGTCATACCTATCGTTACTACCGTTAATGCCGGTAGTTGATTCATAATGGTGGTTAAGGTTGGCAAGGAAAAGAAGTGATCGGTACTGAGACTAAAAAACGCTACTAATAATAACAGTGAAATAAAGATAAAATATTCTTCAATGAATCGTGTTAAAGCTTGTATATTCATGATTTACTTCTCATTGGTAATTTTTTCGTTGGCAATTTTTTCGTTGGTATACTCGCTGAATGCGGCAGCAAGAATGTCATCGTGCGACCAGTTACCGCGTTTAAAACTGGCGACATGTTTACGATTTGATAGCACTATAATACGATCACAAAGTGCCGTTAACTCTTCCAGTTCACTGGAAACAACTAACATAGTGGCACCTGAATCCCGTAATTCTCTCAATTGTTCATGGATGGAAAATTTGGCAGAAACATCCACACCTCGGGTTGGTTCATCAAGTAGTAGTATTTTGGCTTCGGCATGTATCCAACGACCGATCAGTAATTTTTGCTGATTACCACCACTTAATTTATCAATTGTTTGATCAGCACTGTCACATTTAACGTTTAAACTTTTGATTAAACCATCAACTTGGAGCTTTTCAACTAGGTCTGATAATTTTCCCCAGCGGTTACTTACCCGGTTTAATTTAGCTATTGTGGTATTCATGGCAATGGTATGACCGGCAAAAATCCCCTGCGTTTTACGGTCTTCAGCAAGAAAACCCACGCCTAATTTTACCGCTTGTTGAGGGGTTTCAATAGTGTTGCACGCGTTAGGCGTTATTACTGATACTTCACCACTGGTTTTATCGGTCAGGGCAAAAATAGCCTCAAGTAACTCTGAACGGCCAGCGCCAGCCAGGCCGGCAATGCCAAGAATTTCGCCTTGATGACAAGTTAAATCAATGGGGTTTGGTAAGTCTGCTGTCGTGAGTTTTTTAACGATCAGGCAAGGTTTTCCTACGGCTCTTTCTTTATCATGTTCATGTGTAAGTAAAGAATTACCAGACATGTGCTTAATTAACATCTGGCTAGTCAACGTATTAGACGGACCAGTATGAACAATGACACCATTGCGTAAAACCGATACCGTATCACACACGGCCAAAACATCATCGAGTCGATGTGAAACATAAATCACGCTAGTGCCTTGGTGGGCTCTTTCTCTAATAATGCGATGTAGCTGATCAGCTTGTGGTCCGGTAAGTGCGGCGGTCGGCTCATCTAAAATGAGTAAACGGGCATTCGCCGAGAGTGCTTTGGCCAATTCAACCAGTTGTTTTTGTGCAAGGCTTAATTTATTAACTAAAGTGTGAGGTTCGACTTCGGTTAAACCGACTAATTTTTGTAACTCCTCACTTCGTTGTTTTATACTAGCGTAATCTAGTAACACTATGCCCTTGGGAAAAGACTTTAACGAAATATTTTCTGCAATGCTGAGGTTCTCAATTAAACTTAATTCTTGCGCGGCAAGTGATAAACCTGCCCGCATGGCATCGCGCATTTTTGAAACCCTGTAGCGGTGACCATCTAAGAAAAGCTCACCAGAGTCCATGGGTAATAAGCCATTAATAATATTGATCAGTGTTGATTTTCCTGCACCATTTTCACCAACTAAACCATGGATAGAACCTTTGCTAATACTTAGGTTAACGTCTTTTAAAACGGGGGTAGCAAAGCTTTTACTCAGAGATTTGATCTCAATGCGTGCTGTTTCTTGTTCAGCAGGCTTTGTCACTTTTAACCACCTGAAGCTTTAGCTAAACTTACTTTAGTGATTAGATCTACCGGTGTTTGCCTGTCTTGGGCGACGGCTGTACCCTTTAATATTTCCAGCGCTAATTCTATGCCAAATATCGCAAATTTATCACCATATTGTTCTGCGGTTGCCAGAATAATTCCTTTTTCAATCAAGGGATGAATAGCCGAGATATTATCGAAGCCAGCAATGGTAATGTGATGATCCAAATTTGCTAGCCCTACGGCTGAAGCCGCACCAAGTGCCATATTATCATTGGCGGCTAAAATAACTTTTAAATCAGGGTATTGCGAAATTATCGCTGAAGTAATTTGTGCAGCTTTAGTTTGATCCCAAGAGGCACTTTGAGTGGTCACTAAATCTAATTGGGCAGACAATATGGCTTTTTCAAAACCTGTTCGGCGTTTAATCGAATTAGTTGCCGTCGTGATGCCTTCTAAAATAGCAACCTGAGTACCTTTGGGAAAACCTTTTAGGGTAAAGTCTGCAACTTGTTTTGCACCATTTTCATTACTGGGACCAATAAATGGAATGGTTAAATTAAACTCAGCTAATACTTCAGCTGATAAACGATTATCGATATTGATGATAATAATGCCTGCATCTCGAGCTTTAGCTAATGCTGGTACCAAGGCTTTTGAATCGGCCGGACAGATAACGATTGCGTCTACTTGCATGGCTATCATTTGATATATTAAGTTAACTTGCTGCGCAAGGTCACTTTCATTTTTAATGCCATTTGAAATAAGTTGATAACGTTCAGCATTGTTAAGCTGATGCTCACTTGCGCCTTTGTCCATTTTAACAAAAAATTCGTTGGCAAGAGATTTCATGATCAAAGCGACTTTAGGTTTGCTTGCTGCTGTTTGGCTGATATTTTCTTCGCTAGTATTTTTCTCACAAGCCGTCGTCAGCACTAATGTGACAATCAGCATTACTATTCTTTTGTATAGTTGCATAGCTAACCTTAATTATTTTAGTTACTAGAGTTGCGCTTAACGTTTGCGCTAACATTTAGAATATCGAGCATTGATTTAAAAAGCAATGCTTATTTAGCCCTTATAACGAGGGGGACGTCCCCGGAATGACAAACAACATATCGATGGTTTTTTGAGTGTTTTTTCCATCCCCTACTATTTTTAACGTATGTTCGGTATCCGTTAGGTTCATCTTTTCAAATATTTTTACGTAGTGCTGTCCGTGGGGAATGTTTGTCTTGAGATCGTATTCGCCCTGTTTTACACCGTCGAAGATAATTGTGATCATTCCACCCTTGGAACTTTTGTGGGCAAAATAAATCATCGCCGTGCCGGTAAACGAAATTTCTGCGGAGCTATTTTCATAACCAAAGGCCAAAGTTGCCCCCGAAGCATTCCACTGCTCACCGATTGATTTAAAGCCTTTATAGCGCCAGAGCGGGTCGGAATCTTCGATGGTGACCCACGGCACCACGGTCTCCTTTACCGGCGAAACGTCGATTGATTTTCCAAGTTTAGGGATCAACCAAAAATTTCCCTCAACTTTTCCTCCCATGTCATTCAGCACTACATTGTCAATAATACCCAAAGCGCGCTCGGCCATAGCGCTGATGCTGTCGGTGGGAATTGGCAAATTGAAGCGTGTTCGCTCGATCCAATAGGCATCTGAAAAATCATATTTTTTAAAATAATTTTGTAGTCCATCATAACCATAGAGCAGTCCAAGTAAGCCACCCCAGGTTGCTGTTGGGTTATCTGAATCCCAACCGCTAAGCACACCAATTCTGATGGTTTTTTTAAAATCACCTTCACCGTAATAAAGACTGATAATGGAGCTGGCAAAATTGATTCCCGCATCCCAAGGGTATTTATAACGATAACCAGCTGTGCTTTTTATTTGGTAGCGCTGATAAATTCTATCACGCGTTTCTTCCCAGTTATCTTTATCCGGATTATTGTCATATTCTTTTTTAACAAAATCATACATGTCTGCGATATATGACCATTCTGGTACACGCTTTCGTGCTTCTTCGGCCATCCATATGACTTGCTCTTGGCGCGAAAGAGAGCTGTCTACCATCGACACCAAGGAATACATAATCACATAGAATTCGGATGCCCATTCAGCATGCAAGTATGCTGTAGTTCTAATAGGAAGGTGACTCAGTTTTAATGCGACATCTGGACGGGCTGGGGCAAAGGCGCCAAATATTTCGGTGGTGAGTTGTGCATCAATCATGTCCCACATGGGATTATTTTGCGGCAATGAAGTTTCCGGTGGCACGGCACCATTTTGCATTTGGCCCAGAGCTGCCAAGTTCGAAACCCACAATTTAGGCAGGGCAATATGGCTTATCCACTCTGCGGCAATCTGTTCGCCGGTTAACATGGTGGTATTATATTTTTCGAGCGCGTGCTGGTAGACGTATTCGATATCGGTATCGTCGTCCGAGCCCCAAGGGTCACTATCGAGTACAAACTCAATAATGCTGCCGTCACGCGCTTGTTGCGTCCCCCAGTCTGCATCGGTAAAAAAAGGCGCTTTCGTTCGGGAATTTTCGGTTTTAAGCCCTGTCCAATTGGCGATGCTACTACCCAACCAAAAACCTCGCAATTTTTCTTTGTACTGCGTTCTATCTATTACTATTATATTTTCTGAATCGAAACCACTTGTTACGCAAGCACCTAATAATAGAAGCGATAAACTATATAAAATGAAGGTTTTCATTGTATTTCCATAAAAAAGTGAGAATTGCCAGCAATCAATTTTTATAGGCAGCAATATCATAATTGATCATAGCGTGGTAAAAATCTTCCATGATCAGCTTTTTATCAAAATTCTCCCAGATGACGATAGTATTCTTGTTTTCGGGTTGTTCAACCCAGCCGGTATCGATAAGTTTTGGTGCGGGAATTACCTTTGAATTACCCCAACTTTTATTCTTAACAATCGCCAACGCAACCATGTCGTACATAGAACGGTCGGTTTTCACATGCTGAAAAAGAGCCACCGAATAATCCCCAAAACTGGAGAAGATATCACCATCACGCCCCGTGATCGGCTCTGAAAGCGAAGGGCCTATATTCGGCATCACTTTGTTAATCTTGTCGATGCTGGCAATAACAGCTGCTGTTCCTGTCGGATCATCGTATCGTACGGTAACCATTTCAAACTGTACTCCCGATTCGATAACCGGATTAACCGCGGTAACATCATTCACTAAATTGTACTCGCCAGCAGCCGGGTAGTTACTGCCTAGCCAGACCACGCGCACTTTAGGAATAATGTCTGGGGCTTTAAGTATGGCTAAAGCAATATTTGTTAACTTTCCAATAGGAATAAGGACCAACTTTTCGCCCTTCATTGCACGCGCAGAAGAGATAATAAAATCTACAGCTGGCTGGCCATCGAAAGTCAATTCTTGGATTTTTGGGGCTATGATATTGTAATGTCGGTCTGCCCCCTTAAAAAGAGGAATGTGCTTGTCGACTTTACACAGCTTCATTACTCGCTCGGCTTCATCATATTGCCCCTGAACACCGTCTCCGTTGTAGGTATTATTTACCGTCACCCCTAAAACATCAAAAACGCTACTGCTAAAAAAGGCATAGGCAAGTGCATGTTGGTCATCCAACTCATTGTTGGCGTCACTATCAATAATAATGCTAATTCTATTGGCTGCCTCTACAACGGCTGTTGCATCACTTGCCTTTACAGCTGCGGTATATGTCAGCATTAATGTGACTACCAGCGTTACTATTCTTTTGTATAGTTGCATAACTAACCTCAATTCATTTAGTTACTAGGGCTATAGGTTCATATTTGACGGTATGATTAATGGAACACTTTAGAGTTGCGCTTAACGTTTGTGCTAACATTTACAATATCGAGCATTGATTTAAAAAGCAATGCTTATTTAGCCCTATTGTATGACCTCGCACTTATTGTACGCGGCGAAAGTTCGCGCCATTATCGAGAATTTTAGTTGCAATTGAATGGAGAAACAGTGACAACAACAGGTTTACTCGAATATGCATTTTTATCGATGGGTTTTCCACAACAAAACCGACACGAAGATCAGCGGTTCTGTCACTACCGCGTTTTTTATAACGTAAATTTTGAGACAAGACAATCTAAGTGGATTAATTTTTAGATTTAAGTTTTCCAGAAATGAAATTGCGACTAAAAGCATTTCCTATAAGGATTTTGAAAACCGCTTGATTATTTATTAGATAATCAAGCGGTTACTAAAATTGGTAAGCTGACCGATAAGTTACCTCAGAATTTAAGTCTATGTTTATTTATTATTTGACCCTTACCTTAAAGTTTCAGAAAGAATCTCCATCTAAACCTATAGTGATGTCAGAACGGCGTAGCGAAAAATTTACCAATTGAGACTCTATCAATAGCCTTGCGATCATTTATTGGTTGAATTCACTCATTGCTTTACAGCAGTAAACTGTTCAACACCATTTACGTTAAAGCTTAATTTTTTAACTTGTCCTTGTTTATTTAATTCAAACGTTAAATGTTCTTTTTCATCCCAGCCGTTAAAGTCAAATTTACTCGGGCTTTTTATTAATAAGTTAGCCATAAATGTTTGATCTTTTTGAGCGAAAGCTCCAGTATCATCGGCGAATACGGTTACTTTACTACCGTCGCTAAGTAAATAACTGCCTAGGTAACGTTGTAACTGGTTTGTACTCATTTCATAAGTGTTGCTAGCATCAGCTAAAATTGTGGTTTGTACTCTAGCCAACTGACGATCTGGCTTTAACCAGTCTGGAAACTCTCCACCGTGAAACCAGGTGAACAAAGCCACTGTTTTTTCATGATTAACAATTTCTTCCGAGCTCATACCTGCTTTGCTTAAGGTTAGCACATGCTGAAACCATTCTTTGGTTTTGGCATCAAAGGCTTTAATGTGATTCAAATCGGCTAGCGCCTTATGACCAGGTACCACCAAAGTGTCTTCATTAGCTAGGGCTAACACAAGATCAAATACTATGCGATGTCCTTGATAACCCATAACACCAATATTAGGACCCCAACTGGTCGCATGGTTATCGCCAGTAAACACAGCATTATTATTTTTCATATGAACAATAACATCGTTCCAAGTATGAGATTTAACATGATACAAGGTGAAAACTTCACCATTAGCACTAAAACTCATTTTATCTTTAAATTGAATATCTCTGCTAGCACCTTGGTATCCGGTATGCTTTAAATAATCAGGGTAAATAATGGTGGCTCCAAGAGCTACAAAATCTTCATTGCCCCCTCTGTGGTCTCTATGATCATGAGTATTAATAACATATTTAATCGGCTTGTCTGAAATCTTGCGAATTTCTTCTATCAATAACTTACCTTTGCCGACATTCATTGAGTCGATTAATACTATTCCATCTTCACCTATACTCATGCCAACATTAGCACCAAGACCATTACCCCCATGTAATACCCAAAAGTTATCATTAATTTTGGTTGTGGTTATTTTGGGTTCTTCTTTGGCTAAGCTAGCGGTTGAGCCTAGTATCATCCATACAAACAATAGGCTTAGTGATAAAAATTTATACATATTTCTTTCCTTAAGTAATGTTATTAGCTAGATGAATTTGAAGTTTTTGACCACTGACCAGTCAACCTATCTTGGTAATGTGTCTTTTCTGGAAATGACGCTTTGACAGCAGTAATATCCCCAGACTTATTACGTGAAAAAGAAATGTGTTCACCGTAAAAAGTCATAGACTCAAATTTGTCTTGGCCAATTGGTTTAAGCCAGCTGATGAAACTATTTTTCTGCTTAGCAACTAAACGTCCAGCAAGAATTTCAACTTGAATGTCTTCTTTATTAGCGAGTTGATAACTACCAACATAATCTTGCATTTGGGTTGGTGTTAGTTTCATTGCATTATCCATTTCAAAACGAATAAGCCCGTCAATGCTGCTTTGGTAGAATTTACTGTGGTGTTCAGGGTTATTGTCTAAATTAAGTTTGTTCACGAAGCTAAGCGCTAGTTGATCTGTACTCATCTCATTAGCGGTTTTTCCTTGCTGATATAAGCTTTTGATTCGATCAAACCAGGCTTTGTAGGTAGCTCGATAAGCTATTAGCTCTTGTTTATTACGTAGTGTTTTACCATGAGCAGGTACCACTATGGTATTGTTATCAAGCTTTGTTAATGCCTTTTCTCCCCAAGTATTAAAGCTATCCAAGCCAAACATGCCTAAGTAAGTTAGGTAATTTGGCTTGTAGTTTTCCCCCACAAATAACACATTGCTGTTTTTTAGATAAACGATACCATCGTCAAAAGTGTGTGAAATCATGTGTTCAATTTCAATCACTTCATTACCTAGATTTAATTCGAAGCTTTTTTCAAAGCTAATCGAGTTGTTTTTAGGATATTTGCTTTCAAAATCACCGCTGTATATCGCATTTTTTTGCGTGATTATGGTAGCGCCACGTTCGGCAAAGAAATTATTACCACCGCTATGGTCGCCATGAGAGTGCATATTAATAACATATTTAATGGGCTTATCAGTGATAGACTTAACTGCTGATAAGATTTTGTTATTTGAATCTTTATATTCGCCATAACCAGACTCAATGAGTACAACATACTCTTTACCAACGACAACACCCACATTAAGGTGCAGGTTATAGACGTTATCTGTCACCTTAGTGATTGATAAAAACTCAGCTTCTTCGGCCTTAGTGAAATTTGAACTAAGCATTAAAGCTACCGCAACTAGTATTAAATAGACTTTTCTCATCAGGATATTTTCTCCGTTAATTATTTATTCACTTCATTTTCATTACTTAGGTGAGTAATTCAATGTAGCGAACCTGATAAAAAGCTACAGAAAAGCTGATGGCATAAATATCAATGAGTTAAGTGGTGTTTTTTCTAATGATTTATTATATATAATTGATATTATTGATAATCTCATTGAGCTATTAATGAGATTTATAAGCGATTGAAGGTTTTAGATAGCGTAAATATCTCGGATAGGTATACTGCCCGTTTAGCTTTTATTAAGTTATCGCTTTTAGGGGAAGTTTAGTGCTTGAGTTTTATGTCGGTAACTACCGTATTGATATGGCACGTTCACAAATTGTTGCCCAAGACGATATTCTTTCTATGGAGCCAAAAGTACTGCAGGTTTTACTTATTCTTGCTGAGAATCAAGGACAGGTCGTTCCCCATGATGTCATATTAAATAAAGTATGGCCTGGCACTGTCGTCGGCTCTAATGCTATTCAGCGTTGTATAGCTCAGTTACGAAAAGCCTTTAATGATGATGCTAAAACACAAAGAGTTATTTCAACTCATCCTAAAGTGGGTTACAGCTTGATCGCTGATGTTAATTGGCAGACAGAATTGGCAAGCATCAATAACCAAGAAAAAGCAGCAGAACAAGAAACAGAGCACGCTTTAGTAACTAGAGTTTTTATTCCTAAGCATTGGATATTAATTTTAGCTGCAATATCAATCAGTATTGCACTATTTACTTACCAAGAACTAATGTCAGCAGACAAGCTTAATATTGCTAAGCTCACTCCTTTAACGGCAACAGATAACAAGGAGCTACAACCAAGTTTTTCCCCTGATGGACGTTACATTGCCTTTCAGCGTTATGCAGGTAGCTGTGAAAATCAGTTGTGGGCAAAGGATACACTAGATAACAAAGAATACTTATTAACCGAAGAAGTGGGCATATACGGTACACCCAGGTGGTCTCCGGATGGTTCGCAACTAGTATTTTCAAGTGTGAGTCATTGTAGTAAACATCAGGTTTTAGAAGGCTGTGAAGAGCTTAGGGCATTATCTTTTGTTCTGGCTAAATCGTCACCACAAGCGACTAGAGAAATACTTAGCTGTGAAAATAAGGATTATCATTCACCCGTTTGGTTAGACAATGAAAGTATTGCCTTTTTTAGCAGAGAAGGTGAGCAAGACAACCTTTTAACCATGTCATTAACCGACAATAAAATAAGTACACTTTATACACCTCAAAAAGAATCTCTTTATTCGTTAGATTATTCAAGCCACTTAAACTTACTGGCTTTGTCGCAATTTGATGCGGTACATAATTTTAGTTTAGTGCTTGTTGACCCTGTAACAATTGAAACTACCGTTACAGCGTTAAAACCAGATGAGATGCATAAACATAATAAATATTGGCGCTTAAGTTGGCATCCTAGTCAAGAGAGCTTAATTACTTCTGCGGGAAAATCTCTTTATACCGTTGATCTTGACGGTCAGTTAACCGAATACAACTTCCCCGCTATGCAAAATATCTATGGTCCTAGGTATCATCCGCAAGCCCATAGCATAATAGCGGCAATGGGGACGTTTGATCCTGATATTGGTCAATTAAGCTGGAGCAGCGTTAAAGGATCACAAAAATCTGAGAATATAGTGACAAAGCAGCAGATGTTAGCTCGCAGCACGGTTAATGAGTACGACGCAAAATATCAGCCACATGGCAACCAAATTGCTTTTATATCAAACCGAGGTGGCAGCAGCCAGATCTGGTTGTTAAACTCAGCTGATACCAACAGTCCCCCAAATCAATTAAGTTATTTTCCAGCAGATAAAGAAGTAAACAGTTTTGTTTGGTCGCCAGATGGTAGTTTAATTATTGTTAACTCAGGTAGAGGATTAAATTTACTCGAACTTAACGGCGAACTTACCCCAATAAAAAGACCTGTCGATGTTGTAGATATCTATCACGCCAGTGGTGAAAGTCAGCTATTACTTAAGGTTATTGAGAATAATCAATACGCGATCAAACTGTTTAACTTTGACAGTCTCGACTTGAAAACCCTGTACATAGGCGCTAGTCAAAAAGCACTACTTACAGATCAAGGGGATTTATTTATCATTGATGACAAATTACAATTAAACCAACTAGTTGATGATTCGTTATTGCCAATAGCTGACTTCAAAGAAACTAAATCTCTCTCGTTATTTCAAGGTAAAAACAACAACATTTTAGTTACAGACAGCCATAGTAAGCTTTGGCAATTCGATGTTAATTCGGCTTCCAGATCCTTGTATTTAGCCTCAGATAAGAAAATGGGGAGGGTTAGTGACATCTTACTTAATAAGAGCACCCTACTGTTTTCAAAAATGGTATCCTTTAAAAAAGAAATTGTTCTGCTTAACTAGCTATGCACACTCACGTTTAAATTCTATTGTTAATATTCTGGCTTTTGATTTAGGTAGTTACATTTTTCCGTTACAAGTTGACCCCGAATAAATTCAGTAAATAAATTGAGTTGACCACATAAGCTAGTTCAAAAATGACAAATAACAAACTATATTTATTATCTTTTATACCCAAACCAGCCCAAGATAATTTTAATTAGGGTGCCAAATAAACTACGCTACTACATTTCACCATGACTAATTTTAATGATAAAGGCTGCTTGGGCATAAGGGATATTAAAAACCAAGCTCAATTACCTTTTTCCCTTGGAAGTGCTCCTAATAGGTAGACATCAGCTAATCCGCTCGTACAACCCTATTTCTCCCATTTGATTTACCCAAATATAATGCCTTATCGACACTCAAAACAATTGAATCAACAGTTGTTTTTTGCCCCGGTGGAATTGTCACAACCCCAATAGTCAGTGTTACAAAGGCACTAGTCTCAGATTTTTCATGAGGAATTTGCATAGCTTCTATTGCCAAACATAAACGTTCTGCAACAAGTGTTGATTGTTCTAATGATGTACTTGGTAAGATAATAGCGAACTCCTCACCACCATAACGACAATTTGCATCGGTAGTTCGGCCTACGCTAGTACAAATACATTGGGCGACTAACTTAAGACAATGATCACCTTGCTGATGACCATAATAGTCGTTAAATAATTTAAAGTGGTCAATGTCAGCGAGAATTAAGGACAATGGTTGCTTTTGACGATAGTGTCGATTGATCTCCATTGTCAGGTTTTTATCAAAATAACGACGATTATATAACCCCGTTAACCCATCTTGATAGGTAAGCACTTCCAATTGTTTATTGACAGTAAGTAAGTCCCTAGCTTGTGCATTTAACGAGGCTGTTTTTTCAGCAACTTGTTCTTCAAGCGTCAACACAAATTGTTTCTGCCTCGCTATTTCTGTCTGCTGTAAACGTGTTCTAAAAATAATAAAGGCGAATATGATAACTACAGTTAATAATACATACAGGCTATATGCCCACCATGTTTTCCAAGGCGGTGGGGATATAGTCAAGTTAATAGATAATAATTGTTTTCCCCACTTACCATTGCTGTTAGTCGCTTTCACTAATAATTTATATGAGCCACCGTCTAGATTAGTAAAGGAAACTACATTTCGATTACCTATCTCAATCCAATTATCATCATAGCCTGCTAGCTTATAAGCATATTTATTTTTATGAGGGGAACTAAAATCTAAGACAGAGAATTCAAACGAAAAAAAGTAATCTAGATAAGATAAC
>JALJPB010000094.1 GCA_022969175.1 Colwellia sp.
CAAGACTTCATCGCCTCGGTGACCTTTTTAATAAACTCATCCTTAATACTAGTTTCAACTAATAATCTTGACCCTGCTAATGGGCGCAGTCGTTAACCAAGCACCTGAATTATATTTAGGTATTGGTGCCCATGTACCTTTTTTAGACGTATTAACCACCATGTTAGATGAAAGCATTCCACTGACAACAAATGAGTATGATGAATGGGGTAACCCAAACGATAAAGACGCTTATCAAACGATCTTAGCTTACTCCCCTATTGATAACATCAATAGGCAGGGTTACCCCAATATATTAGTTACTACGGGTTTACATGACTCTCAAGTGCAATATTTTGAACCAATGAAGTGGGTGGCAAAATTACGTGAATACAAAACTGATGATAACTTGCTGGTTTTTAAAACGGATATGGATGCTGGTCATGGCGGAGCATCAGGGCGTTTTAAAAGCTTGAAGGAAAAAGCCTTAGAAATGAGCTTTTTTATCAGCCTTTTATAGAAAACTGATTAGTTTAATAGAATAATTATTTTATGCTAATTAAAGCCCTAATTTTAAACACTTAGCTAACCATAAATAATAGCCGATAAAACGAACATAGTAATTGGCTATTTTTTGTTCTATGATAATAAAAATTGGTTCGCAGCATTTAATACGGATGTCAATTACTGCATTTATAGGTCTGAACTTAAAAAATGCAAACTTTAACAGTAGTACAAACCGATACTTTTCTTGACAGAAGAAACTATACCCCTGAACAATCAGACTTATGGGAGCGCCTGTCTTTATCTCAAAAATTTTCAACCAGTAGTTTAAATCAATTTGGCTACAACTTAGCCTTTATCCGTAATGTCGATAAAAGCAACATCGCAATTTTATTATGTGGCGTTAGTGTCGCAACAATATCTACTGAAGGTGACATCAATACAGAGCCAAACATCACCATCAGATAGATGTCAACATTCCACTTTTATCCACTACCTTTTTGGCCATTGTTTGACCGATATAATTATCATGCGTATCAATATTAATTGATTTAATTCCCTTGCCCCCATTAAAAATTTATAAAATATATTGACTAACCATAGGTAAACTTGCTAAAAGTGCTGTCTTGCAGAACAATGCAATATTGAAGAAGGCTTTCACGCAAGAGTTAAGACATTGAATTTACTTTAATAGAATGTTTTTCATTGCCAAGCCTTGATTTTTTTGCACTGCGACACAATATAGTCCTGCTATAATAGGTCTATTTAATATTGGCAATTGCAACCCAGTGCGGTTTTTGCATATTACATTTTAAAAATGCCTTTAAAGTAATAATTGATAACATGTAATATAGAGCAAAGTACTGTGGTCTATGTAGGTAGCATTTAGGAGAATCGGCATGCCAAAGAGTAAAAATAAAGCATTAGGTATTTTAGCGTTAGCTAACGTTGAAGCTTACCAGGAAAAAGCTGGCGAAGAATACATGAACCCAGCTCAAGAAAATCACTTTAAAAAAATTCTCGATGCTTGGCGTGTTCAACTTCGCGAAGAAGTTGATCGTACAGTTACGCACATGCAAGATGAAGCAGCCAATTTCCCAGATCCTGTTGATCGAGCTGCTCAAGAAGAAGAATTTAGCTTAGAGTTACGTACTCGTGATCGTGAACGTAAGTTAATTAAGAAAATTGAAAAAACATTACAGCTAATTGAAGACGAAGATTTTGGTTTCTGTAATTCATGTGGTATCGAAATTGGTATCCGCCGCTTAGAAGCACGTCCTACTGCTGATCTTTGTATTGAATGCAAAACATTATCAGAAATTAAAGAACGTCAAATGGCAGGCTAATTTAGCAAACCTATCGTTATACGATGGCCAGCTCTATATTTTCAAGCAAACAACAACGACCACCGACTCAATATCGTGGTCGTTTTGCCCCTTCCCCTTCAGGTTTATTACACTTTGGCTCCTTAATTGCTGCTCTTGCAAGCTATCTTGATGCAAAAAGTAACAAGGGTTTATGGTTAGTTCGAATTGAAGATATTGATCCTCCCAGAGAACAAGCTGGGGCAAGTGATGAAATTCTTAAAACATTAGAAGCATTTGGTTTACACTGGGATGAAAGTGTTCTTTTTCAATCTCAACAAAGCCCACTTTACTTAGAAGTACTTAACTATTTAGCAGAGCATAACCTCAGTTATTATTGCCACTGCACCCGCGCCGAAATCAAAAAAGTTGGCGGTATATACCAAAACCATTGTCGTTATTTAGCCCATGTAAACAAAAACTCAGCGACAAGAATTATCAATAGTCAGAAAATTATTCGCTATAATGATTTAATTCAAGGAATAGTCGAATGTAATCCAGAACTGGCTCAAGAAGATTTTACCTTAGTCAGAAAAGATGGATTATTTGCCTATCAACTTGCGGTTGTTGTTGATGATATTTATCAAAATATTAGCCATGTAATCAGAGGCTGTGACTTACTTGAGCCTACTGCCAGACAATTAAGCTTTTTTAAACTATTAGCAAAGCGGCCGCCACTGTATGGTCATATCCCCTTAGCCGTTACCAGCGAAGGTTATAAATTAAGCAAGCAAAACAAAGCTCCGGCTATTGACATTAAAAACCCGCAACCCGCCTTACATGCTGCACTAACATTTTTAGGCCAACAGCCTCCCGATGAATTGCTATTAATGACTACCGAGCAAATAATTACCTGGGCTATTGCACACTGGTCATTAGCGAATATTCCAAAAAAACGACAAATCAACTTCTTTAATTAATCAATAGATCAATGATTCAAATAAATGCTCAATTAATTGCTGTTTTTTCATTCTCTTTTTATAAGCGCTGGTATATCATTGCGCGTTCATAAGTAGGCTTTAGTGACCTATACTCAGCTAGAAAAAAATTTCCAAAAATTGGGGTTAGTAATTATCAAACGCGTAATCAATTTATGTAAAAAAGTTTTAAGTAAAGCAACTAGAAAAAAAGCAGCTGTAAAAACAGTTTCTGGCCCTACAGTACTTACGCGAGATCAACATTCTGTTTCAAGAAAATACATCAGTAGCAGTGCTTTAAAAGTCCTGTATCGTTTAAACAGCGGTGGTTACCAAGCCTACCTTGTTGGTGGTGGTGTTCGAGATATTATTTTAGGACTTGAACCTAAGGATTTTGATATAGCGACCAATGCGACTCCAGAGCAAATAAAAGCATTGTTTAGAAATTGCCGTTTGATCGGACGACGCTTTCGCTTAGCCCATATTGTTTTTGGCCGTGAAATTATTGAAGTAGCGACTTTTAGAGGACACCATGAAAGTGCTCCCGATAAAGATAAACAATGTAAAAAAACCTCAAAGCAAAGTGAACATGGCATGTTATTGCGCGATAATATTTATGGCAGCATAGAAGAAGATGCGGAACGCCGTGATTTCACCATTAACGCCCTATACTACTCTGCGATTGATTTTAAAGTATATGACTTCGCTAATGGCATACAAGACATTAACGAAGGTAAAATTCGACTAATTGGTGATCCAGAAACACGCTACCGTGAAGATCCTGTTCGCATGCTACGCGCAATTCGCTTTGCGACCAAGTTAGATATGGAAATTAGTAAAGAAACAGAAGCGCCTATACGTGAGTTATCGTCACTTCTTGAAAATATCCCAGCGGCAAGAATGTTTGAAGAATTTCTCAAAATGTTCATGTCAGGTAAAGCCGTTGCTAACTTTTTATTATTACGTGATTACAAGTTATTTCAGTATTTTTTCCCTGCATTAGAGCAATTAGCAAACCAAGAGTCACATCAATATGTTGATGACTTTGTTATGCGGGCAATGAAAAATACCGACGCTAGAATTAATAACGATCAGAGAGTTACTCCAGCATTTTTAATTGCAGCCTTGTTGTGGTATCCGTTACAAATTCAAATTTCACGGTTAAAATCTGAAACACAATTAGCCCCTCAAGACGCTTTTTTTGCCGCGTTAAGTGAAATAATGTCTGAGCAACAACGTAGTATTGCAATACCCAAACGTTTTCAAGCTATGATGAAAGACATTTGGATTTTACAAGAAAAACTCGAACGAAGAGATGGAAAACGAGCATTTGCAGCCTTTGAACACCAAAAATTCAGAGCCGGATATGATTTCTTACTTATCAGAGGTGAAATTGAAGGTGGTAAGGTACAAGAACTTGCTACTTGGTGGACTGATTTTCAAACCGCTACAGCTGAGACCCAAGTTCAAATGATCAAGAGTGCACCAAGCAGTAACACAGGACCGCGTAGAACGCCGAGAAAACGTCGTAAACCGAAAGATAAAACTTCATCAACTACTAACGAAACTTAACGGTCTATTAGTAATGAATACCGTTTATATCGGGTTAGGTAGTAATTTATCTAACCCTGCCAAGCAAATAAAAGCTGCAGTTGTCGAATTAGCTACTCTAGAAGACTGTCAAATAGATAAAGTCTCAGCACTCTACTATAGTCGTCCTATGGGTCCCAAAGACCAACCAGATTATATGAATGCAGTGGTATCCCTGAAAACAAAGGTTAGTGCGATTAAATTACTTGATGCCTTACAAAGCATTGAGAATAATGCCGGCAGAGTCCGAAAAGACAACCGTTGGAGCGCTCGTATTCTTGACCTTGATATTTTGCTATTTGGCAATCAAGTCATTAATACAGCGCGATTAACCATTCCTCATTACGGCATGAAAAGTCGCGAATTTGTTTTAATCCCCTTACATGAGCTCGCTGGTGATTTAGTCTTACCTGATGGTGAAAAGTTGATTGAATTAATTCATAATATAGATCAAAACGGCCTTAAAATTTTCGACTATAGTTTACAGTTATAATGAAACAAATTGATTCTTCAATATTGCGATAGCCTGATTTATATGAGAAGGTACGCGCACTGAGTATTTACTCAAATATTTATCAATACTAAAAACAAGATAAATATCAATATTTTGATTGAGATTATTATGGCTAAAATAACCACTGCAACTTTGTTAAAAATGAAACAACAGAGTGAAAAAATATCCACTATCACAGCCTATGATGCAAGTTTTGCAAAATTATTTGATCAAGCCGGCATACATGCGATCTTAATTGGTGATTCACTTGGCATGGTTTTACAAGGTGAAGACAATACACTCCCCGTATCGATAGATGCTATGGCTTATCATACTCGCTGTGTAAAACGGGGTGTTGAAGATACGTTAATCATTAGCGATATGCCTTTTATGAGCTATGCGACAACTGAGCAAACTTACGAAAATGCAGCAAAATTAATGCAAGCTGGCGCCAGTATGATAAAAATGGAAGGTGGCAGCTGGTTAGTCGATACTATTAAGGGCTTAACAGAGCGCGGCATCCCAGTATGTGGCCATTTAGGCTTAACACCACAGTCTGTTCATGTGTTTGGCGGTTTTAAAGTTCAAGGTCGTCAACAAGAACAAGCAGATATGATCATCGAACAAGCCAAAGAACTTGAACAAGCAGGTATTCAACTTTTGGTGTTAGAGTGTATTCCGGCCTCTTTAGGTAAGGCAATTACTGCTGCGGTTAATATTCCAACGATAGGCATTGGTGCCGGAAAAGATACCGATGGACAAATTTTAGTTATGCATGACGCATTAGGTATTTCTTGTAGTTATATGCCTAAATTTTCCAGAAATTTTTTAAAAGACACCGGCGACATTAAAAAAGCCATTGAGCTTTACATTGATGAAGTCAGTAATGAAAATTTTCCAGGTGATGACCACATTTTCAAATAATACTAAACAATAACAACAAAATAGCTTTAAAAAACACATGAAAATAATTAATGATATCCAATCCCTTCGCCAGCAAGTAAAAGAATGGCGCTTACAAGATTTAAAAATTGCTTTTGTACCAACAATGGGCAATTTGCATGATGGTCATTTAGCATTAGTGAAAGCGGCCCACCGACATGCAGACAAAGTTATCGTTAGTATCTTTATTAACCCTATGCAGTTTGGCCTTAGCGAAGATATTGATAATTACCCTAAAACTCTTGAACAAGACAAAAACAGATTAACTGACGTTAATACTGATTTATTATTTATCCCAACGTCTGATATTATTTATCCTAAAGGTTACACAGACAATACCTTCGTAGAAGTGCCTAACATTTCAGATTTATACTGCGGCAAAAGCCGTCCGGGACACTTCAGAGGTGTTGCCACTGTGGTATGTAAGTTATTCAACTTAGTTCAGCCAGACGTTGCTTGTTTTGGCTCAAAAGATTATCAACAATTACAAATTATTCAAACCATGGTTGATGACTTGTCGATGCCGGTTGAAATTATACCCGTAGAAATAATTAGAGAAGAGTCAGGATTAGCCATGAGCTCTCGCAATGGCTATTTAACTTCAGAGCAAAGAGACGATGCTCCAATTCTCTATCAAACTTTACAATGGTTAAGTGAGCAAGTAAAAACCAATAACGATTACCTTCAACTTTGCCAGCTAGCAACGGATAAAATCAATCAAGCAGGGCTAACAACTGACTATATAGATTTTTGCCACGCATACACATTAGCGCCAGCAACAACTGACGATAAAGAGCTTGTTATTCTTGCTTCGGCATTTTGTGGTAAAGCACGCTTAATTGATAATATTCAAGTGAATTTATAGATAAAACCAACTGGTCGTCTATTAGGCTATCAGTTGATTTTTTCACTTAATCATTCTAGTTTAACTCCCCCTAACATGCATTTTCACTGCTTATTTGCGATCTACTTTTTTTAGACTAACCTTAGCACTAACCTATATCCACATAGAAAATACTGATGAAAAATATCAAACTACTCGTTATTTGCTCTGTTGCTCTGTGTATTTTTACTCATAAGTCCTTTGCTGATATCGATTTTACTGGTTTTGCTAGCTTTAATGCTGGTCAAGTATTGAGTGGTACTGGTGTACCTCATTATGATGTTCCACCAACATTTTTAGCTGATTACCCCCTAGTATCAGCCTACGATGAAGATATTAGCTTTAAGCCTGAAACTTTGTTCGGCTTACAAGTCAGAGCCGACCTAATGGATGGACTGAGCGCGACAGCTCAAATTGTATCAAGAGGGGCAAATGATTTTGAAACTCAATTTGAATGGGCCTATATCTCCTATGAGCTTAATGATAACTGGACCATACAAGCAGGGAAAAAGCGCTTACCATTATTTTACTACTCTGATTTTTTTGATATTGGTTACGCTTACGTTTGGATGAGAGCTCCAGCTGATACCTACACTTGGCAAATATTTAACTATAATGGTATTAACGCACTGTATTCTAGTGATTGGGGCGACTGGTCTGTATCAGGAAATATTTATACCGGATCAGAGGATGACTCCAGAAATAAACTACTTAGTGATTTTTTCTTTTTTGAAGATACACGTGAAATATGGAAAGATATCTTTGGCGGTGTATTTCAAGTAAGCAAAGATTGGCTAGAGATTAGACTAACAGCAATGACTTATGAAAATGAACGTTATCGCAATGGTGAGCAAGTATTTTGGGACGGTGAATCATCACGAACAGGCAATTTTTATGGCTTAGCAGCCAACTTAGACTTTGAAGAGTTATTCATACTGTCAGAGTTTAATCGATTAGATTTAGATGGCAATCTAGATACCATGATGCTCACAGTGGGCTATCGACTTGATAGTCTTACACCATTTATTTCTTATTCCGATTTTCAAGAAAAAAATGGTGAAGATGGTGAGGATCATAATACAACTTCTGTAGGGTTAAGATGGGACTTTCATCCTTCAGCAGCTTTTAAAGTTCAATATGACAAAGTACAAGATAACTCTTTTGAATTAGCTGTAGCTGGTGATAGTGAATCCTTAACCGTTGGCGTCGACTTAGTTTTTTAGGGGAAAGTAATGAACAAAATTTTAACAGTGACTATCACCATGTTTCTATTAGCATCTTTTACCTGCATCGCCGAAGTCGCGGTAATAGTTCATCCTTCGAACAACAATGCACTTGATGAAAAAACCATTAAACGCATCTTTTTAGGCAAGAATAAAAAATTCGATAACGGTAATAAAATAATACCTATGAATCAAAATCAAGGCTCAGAGGCTCGAACTGCATTTGGTAAAAAGGTATTAGGTAAAAGTGACAGCCAACTGAAAGCTTATTGGTCTAAACTTATATTTACCGGTAAAGGTACTCCTCCTGACGAAAAAAGTAATGATGCAGAAATATTAAAATTAGTGGCTAACACTCCAGACTCCATTGCTTATGTTGATGCTGCCTCCCTTGATGATAGCGTGAAGGTTGTCGGTAGGTTTTAAAAGAGCTATCAAGATTATGTTAAGAACTCAAGTAGCCTTGGCAAGATAGTATGGCTTTGTTGGGCAAGTAATTTTTGCTCTTCAAGAATGTCTGCCAGTATCTTATATGAGGTTAACGGGTTAGCTAAAACGACTCGAAAAACTAATACCTTAGCACCGTGATATCGGGCGACTTCTATTTTAGTACGCGAAACAAATGACTGGCCATTTTCTCTCTGTCGCTTTTGTATGTCTTTCGTTAAACTATCTAGTGAAACATTAATCTCATTTTGCAACGGAAGATCAGACTCTATCAGCAATTGTTGAATTTGTTTAGGTACATATCGATAAGTTAATAAACATAGCTCTGGTGGTGTTATCAATTCAAAATCACTTTGCCCAATGATGAGCTCAGCAAAGAACTTTGCTTTTTCTATGCCCTGATTAATTAGCATTTCATACCCAGGACGACTAATAATATGTAAACTTGAATAAACTAACATCGCCATGCCTGAACGAGACCCCTCTAAGGTATGGCTACCTAAATCCTTAGAGCCTTTTCTCAATATATATTCTGCATGGTGCTCTATTGAAGCAACCAAGCAGGGGTCTTTAAAAACAACTAGACCTGCACCCATTGGCACATACATTTGCTTGTGGGCATCTATAGTTACCGAGTCAGCTCGTTCAATACCTTTCAAAAGACTACGGTATTTATTTGATAATAATGTTGCGCCACCCCATGCTGCGTCCACATGAAAGTGGCAGTTAAACTCAGTGGCAATATCGGCCATAACGTCAAGAGGATCAATATTGCCTGTTTCAGTGGTACCAGCAATACCAATAATGCTTAATACTTTTATATTTTGCTGTGCTAATTGTCGGCATTTTTCACGTAATTTTTGACAATCAATTTTGTTATTTTCATCCGTTGTAATAGCGATAACATTTTCTTGCCCGATACCCAAAATATCTGCAGACTTTTTCAGGGAATAGTGTCCACGCTCTGAAACCAATATAGCTAAGCCATCATAACCATAATATTGATACGCTTTGAACAATCCTTCTTGAGCTACCCCATTAAAGTTGCCATCGGCTTTAAGTAAATTGTTACGAGCAGCCCATAACGCGGTGATATTTGCGACAGTACCACCAGAGCAAAAAGCACCAAGAGAATGCTCCGCACTATGCATCCACTGTTGATAAAAGTCGTCGTTGTCTTGATAAACCAAACGATGCATCATGCCCAAAACTTGTCGTTCAAGGGGCGTAAAAGCTTTTGATGTTTCAATCTTAACTAGGTTTTGATTAAGCCCGATCATCAGCTTTGACAAAGGTAAAATAAAAGCAGGTAAAGCTGAAGTCATATGACCAATAAAACTAGGGCTTGAGGTATGTACAGATTGAGCTACCAGTTTATCAAGCAAGTGGTGAACATGATCAGAAACAAAAGCAGGACTTTCAGGAATTACCGCACCAGAAAAATCTTTTTCAATATCTGCTAATGGTTTCTCGGATGCCACAATGTGAGTATTTAAAAAGCCCGCTAAATTTTGTGAAATCTCTAGCTCAATCTTGCCTAAAGTAGAGTCTGGCGTTTCAGCAATAGTAAAAATTCGATGTAACGATTCTTCAGTGGCTTGTGCAATACCTTTACTTAACGTCATACCTTACCAATATTAATTAGATTTTAAATTGAATTTCCCACCCAGATGAAGCTTTAGTGAAACCATGGGTAAATGTTCAAACACCACCATTTTTGCCTTTTACGATTATACCTTCTGAACTACACAGTAACTAGTTTCTTTGTTATAAAGTAATCATCAAACTGGAATTTATTGGTATTGGATATACACTTTAATTAAACAACTTAGCGATTAAAGTTATCAGTTATGTTTAATACATTAATTAAACGATTATTTTCTTTATCATCACAAAAGCAACAATCAAACTACTTTTTCTTTGAAGAAAAAAAGCTAGTCGATCTGGAGATACAAAAGCTGAATGAGGCTGTTTCACAAAAAAAGTCAATCACTTGCCAAACTATTATATCAATAGAAGAGAAACATCAAAAATATTTCTATGATGTCTTGTTTGGCGAATCACCAAAAAACTTACCCTATGATGAATTATCGATATTTATAGCTGAAAAAATTGAGTCCCTGTTGACAAACCCTATAGCTATTCTAGAAACTTTACCAATTTTACCAGCATCACTCTCTCAAATTCTTGAGCAATTAAATAACAATGAGTTTGATACTGATTTACTGATATCTATAATTGAACAAGAGCCTGCACTGGCTGCAAAAGTAATCGAACTCTCTAATTCATCATTTTATAACCACACCAGCAAAGAGATAACCAATATAAAATCGGCTTTTGTAATACTTGGGGTAAATGGGCTTTTAGAAGGAGTAATCAACGGTTTCATCAGTAATTTAACCCCACAAACATTTATGTCTTTTCAATTGTTTGGTAATAAAATATGGCAGCATAATCTCACTACAGGCACTATTGCTAAAGAACTACTGACAAATTCGACAGATAAACAAAACATTGCCGAAGGTTACCTAATTGGCCTAATTAGTAACTTAGGAGATATGGTTATCTTTCAGCTACTCATGGAAGCTTTTACCTATGTTCATCCTGACTGCCAACCTAGTTCATCAGCTTTTAAAACCTTGCTTTGCAAAAATTCAAAAAAATTAACCTACCGTATAGCCCAATATTGGAAATTACCAAAATCTATCGTAAATATATTGGCACTGCAAACTAAATTAACCAAATCATCGATGTTGTCGGCTCTTTTTAAGCAACAGCCCCTGGCCTGCTATATTTATGAAGCTAACCTATTAAGTGAATTTGAAATAAGGCTTGAACATAGCACCGTAGATGAGAGTGATATCACTGAAATGAAAAACGACATGATTTTCAGTAATGAAGCAAAAAACTATTTGGATAATTTACTGTCAAACATACTGCTAGAAGCATAAATTAACGAGCCTGTACTCGTATTAACTCGAGTAACAAGCTGTTTGAATAACAAGTTGCCAACATTGCTGATCGCTTGCCTGATATTTAGCTTCAAAAGGGGTTAAAGCGAGTGCTTGCTTTTCAACTTTTGAGATATCACCCGTTAACCCTGCGATATCAGCAGCAAACTGAAACTCCTCTAAATACAAACGCCAATTACTTCTTAAAATTAGCTTATCACCGATAGTGATTAACGTTGGAAATACCGCACTACCATGCCAACGACGTTTTACATGTTTTGATTTTGGCCATGGGTTTGGGTACAAAATATAATGCTTTGCTACCGGCCAATTTTCAGCTTTAACTAAGCGATAAAAATCGTTAAGGTCAGCGCGAACAAGGTGATAATTTTCAGCATGGTAACCAGCAACATCATTAAAACCTTCAACATTACGCTCAATACGGTGGGCCGATTTATCAACACCAATAACCAAAGCTTGAGGGTTCTGTTGTGCCAGTAATCGAGTGCTTTGCCCCACACCACAGCACGAGTCTAAAATCACGTCGCCTTCGGGGTTATTAAGTAAAAACTGTTGCACAATCTCATTAACCGCATCAAAGGCGGTTTTCGTGTGTTCCTGATATGGTTTTTGAAAAATGTGGTTAAAATGCTTTTCGACAATGTCGCCCAACTTTTCATGAATGCCATTTTGGTTAGTAATAATGACCTTGGAGTCACCAATCACTTTTTTATTATTATCACTCATTAAGTACGCAACCCTATACCTTTAGTGATCAAGGTCATCGCGATTGTAAATAGCACAACAATAAAAGCTAATAACACTGAAAAAGCGGCAACTAAACTCACATCACTAATACCTAAAAAACCATAACGGAATGCATTAACCATATACACTATCGGGTTTATTTGTGAAACACCCTGCCAAAATTCAGGTAGTAAACTTATAGAATAAAACACCCCTCCTAAATAAGTTAATGGCGTCAATATAAACGTTGGGATAATAGAGATATCATCAAAACTGTTGGCAAAAATAGCATTAATTAAGCCCCCTAAGGAAAATACCGCAGAGGTTAAACAGACAGTGGCGATAATCACCCACACATTATGAATTTGAAGATCGACAAAAAGTAAGGAGATTATCGTTACAATTAACCCGACTAACATACCGCGGATCATTCCGCCGCCAACATAACCAGCAACAATAACCCAATTGGGTACAGGAGCAACTAACATTTCTTCAACATTGCGTTGCCATTTGGCACTAAAAAATGACGACGCAACATTGGAATACGAGTTGGTAATTACACTCATCATGATCAAACCAGGTACGATAAACGACATGTAATCAAATCCACCCATTTCGCCAATTCGAGAGCCGATTAATGAGCCAAAGATGACAAAATATAAACTGATCGTTATTGCTGGTGGTACTAAAGTTTGCACCCAAATACGCATAAATCGGTGAACTTCTTTGTGTAATATGCTTTTTAAAGCGATACGATTAACGGCTGATTGCATATTAAATAGTTCCTACTGGTTCAACATTAGTGGTCGCGTTTTTTTCTTTATTAACTAAACGAACAAAGAGTTCCTCTAGTCGGTTACTTTTATTACGCATACTTCGAACAGTAACATTTTGTGCCGTTAATTGAGTAAATACTTGATTAAGGTTTTGGCATTTTTTAACGTCTACTTCTAAGGTATGATCGTCAACTCTTCTGCTATCAAACTCTTTAAGATCTACTACGGTTTTGTCTGTTTTGATATCCAATATAATAGTTTCTTTGTCCAAGGTGGCTAATAGCGATTTCATGTCAGTATTTTCAACAATCAAGCCATTGTCGATAATAGCAATATTTCGACAAAGCATTTCAGCTTCTTCTAAATAATGAGTCGTTAAAATGATAGTGATACCCTGCTTATTTATTTTCCGCAAAAAAGTCCACATTGAACGACGAAGTTCAATATCAACTCCTGCTGTTGGTTCATCTAAAATGAGTACTTTAGGTTGATGCATTAACGCTCTGGCAATCATTAACCGACGTTTCATACCACCAGATAACATTCTGGCACTATCATTACGCTTGTCCCACAACTCTAACTGTTTAAGATGTATTTCTGCTCGTTCGAGTGCAATCTTGCGATTAACGCCATAATAACCCGCTTGGTTTATTAGTATGGTTAATAGAGATTCAAATTGATTGAAATTAAATTCTTGCGGTACTAAACCTAAAAATGATTTTGCTTGTTCAAGCTCTTTATCAATATCGTGACCAAAAACACTGACCTTACCTTTGGTTTTATTAACCAATGAAGTGATAATTCCAATGGTGGTCGATTTACCTGCACCGTTTGGTCCCAATAAAGCAAAAAAGTCTCCTTGCTTTACTTTTAAATCAATGCCTTTTAAGGCTTGAAAACCGCCTTTATAAACTTTTTCTAATTGGGAAATTTCTAGTGCGTATTGCATAACATAACCTCAAGCTAGCTGAGTTATATAAATAGGGGGTAAATGGTGAATTTTCAATGTTTAGTGACAGATAAATTGAAAATAGTTTGAACAAAAAAGTAAATTACCTTTGATGACCGTTGTACGACAAATAAACACATAAAAAGCACCGTTCATCTTACTGCGGTTGTTTAACGATTACAGACAATTTATAGTCGGTGCGTTAATTGTCACATATCAAATAAAACAAATTAAATAATTGGACTTTTATGAATTTTAAACACCTCAATCATTGGCTCGTCGCCGTTGCTTTATCAACAACGGTTGCTGCATGTCAAAGCACTGACAATCCAAAGAATAATGATAGTAATAAACAAAAAAATGCAGTTAAGTCTCAACTAACTTTAAAACAAATTTATCAAGACCGTGAGTTCAGTTCTGATTATATTGGACGCATTCGTTGGTTAAAAGATGGCAGTGGTTACACCGCTGTTGAAGACTCAAAATCAACCAAAGCCGATAAAGAAGGCAAAGAACAAAGTATTGGTAAAGATATTGTTGTTTATGATCCTGAAACTTTATCTAGAAAAGTACTCATCAGCGCAGAGCAATTAACACCAAAAGGCACTGAAAAACCACTAAAAATTAACAACTACATTTGGTCAGAAGACCGTCAGAAACTGTTGATTTATACTAAGAGTAAAAAAGTATGGCGCTCTAATAGCCGTGGTGATTATTGGGTTTTAGATATTAAATCAAATCAATTAAATCAATTAGGTGGTAAAAAAGTTGAAGACAGCAGTTTAATGTTTGCTAAATTTTCTCCTGATGCCAGTAATATTGCTTATGTAGTTCATAACAATATCTATGTTGAAAACTTGAGTACTAACACGGTCAAACAATTAACGAATGATGCAGGGAATGGTATTATAAATGGTTTGTTCGACTGGGTTTATGAAGAAGAATTTACCATAAAGGATGGTTTTCGTTGGAGTCCAGATGGTAAAAAAATTGCATTCTGGCAACTTGATACTAGCGGTAGTAAAGACTTTATCATGATCAATAATACTGATGAACTCTACCCAACAATAACCAAATTCCCTTACCCTAAAGTTGGTGAAACCAATGCGCTTGCTAAAATAGGTATTGTTCACTTAAGTGATAAAAAAACTGTTTGGACAAAAATCCCCAACAATTCACGAGAGATGTATATCCCAAGAATGAACTGGTCGGGCAACTCTGAGCAAGTACTTGTGCAACACGTTAACCGTAAACAAGATACCAACTACCTTTATTTAAGCAATGCCAGCAATGGTAACGTCACCAAAATAATGACCGAAAAAGAAGCTACCTTTCTCGATTTTTTTGATGATGCAAAATGGTTAGACGACGGTAAAAGTTTTATTTGGACCAGTGAGCGCAGTGGTTGGCGTCATCTTTTTCGCATATCTCGTGATGGCAAGTCTGTGGTTAACTTAACTGATGGCCAATTTGATATCACTGCAATGAAAGCCATTGATGAAAAAAATGGTTGGTTATATTTTATCGCCTCTCCTGATAATGTGGCGCAACGTTATTTATACCGCAGTAAACTAGACGGCAGCCTACTTAACCAACGGGTAACCAGTAAAGAATTTAGTGGTTTTAATCGTTATCAAATGTCAGATGATGGTCAGTGGGCTATTCACTCATTTTCAAGCACCGAACAACCAACACAAAAACGTTTAGTCAAAATTGAAAATCATCAAATTAAACATCTATTAATGGACAACCATGAGCTAAACGAAAAACTAGCAAAAATCAATAAAGCCAAAACAGAGTTTTTCCAAGTAAAAGCTCAAGACGGTGTTGTTCTTGACGGTTATATCATGCGACCAGCTAACTTTGACCCTAGCAAGAAATACCCTGTGATTTTTTATGTCTATGGTGAAGCATGGGGCCAAACGGTTCAAGATAAATGGCGTGGCAATGCCTATTTATGGGATCAAATGATGACCCAACAAGGTTATATCATTGCTTCAATTGATAATCGCGGTACCCGAGCGCCTAAAGGTAAGGCGTGGCGTAAATCGATATATGGCGCAGTAGGAGTATTATCATCAAGAGATCAATCTGATGCTTTAAAAGCCATGAGCGAGCGCTGGGATTACATAGATACCGATAACATTGCTATTTGGGGACACTCTGGTGGCGGCTCGATGACTTTAAACATGTTATTTAGATACCCTGAGCAATATAAAGTAGGAATTTCTTTAGCCCCAGTACCCGATCAACGATTATACGACAGTATTTATCAAGAAAGGTATTCTGGCTTATTAACTGATTTTGAAGAAGGTTATAAACAAGGTTCACCTATTACTCATGCAAAAAACTTAAAAGGTAAATTGTTACTCATTCATGGTACTGGCGATGACAATGTTCATTACCAAGGTACTGAGCGTTTAATTAATGAATTTGTTAAACATAACATTCAATTTGATTTTATGTCGTATCCAAATCGCAGCCATGGTTTATGGGAAGGTGAAGGAACAACTTTGCATATTAAAACCATGATGACGAATTACTTTAATGAGCACTTAACCCACTAAGGTCATTAGCAAGGTACTGGCTGAAATAACATTCGCAGGGGGTTATTTCAGCTTTATGATGTTAATCACTATATTTCGTCCCTGAATATCATCGCTCTTTGCCATCCTTGGCATCACGACATTACTTACATGGATGTAAGTACTTATGATTTGTCTGGAACTAAAATCATGATGACTTACCTTTAGAAATAGTCCCTCGGCTCGTGCATCCTGCTTCGCTCTACCTGCTGCATCCATGCATTCGTGATATCGTCGTTCTTTGCCATTTCGGTAATTGCTCCTCGATAACTGCTCCTGCGTTATTCTACTTGTGTGCATCCATGCACTTATGCATTACTCTACTTCCTGAATCCATTCAGTCACCGTCATAGCGACATTACTTACATGGATGTAAGTACTTATGATTTGTCTGGAACTAAAATCATGATGATTCATCCCTGAATATCGTCGCTCTTTGCCATCC
>JALJPB010000095.1 GCA_022969175.1 Colwellia sp.
AGAATCAGATTATGCGTCAGTTTCAATGGCCGTTAATCCTGGGTTGTCACCTGGGCCAGGGCCGCTTTCGTTAGATAAAGTGGCGCTGTCTATTGATGAACTAGAACTATACGGCACCTACCGTTTACAAAATAGTGACCTTCCTATTGAATTGCTAGCGGGCGTGAGATATATCAAACATAAAATAGCAGTTGATGCTTCTATCGCAGAGCAGCAGCTTAATACCAATTTTGGTGATGATTGGATTGACCCTATTATAGGTGTCAGAGTATTAGATAAAATCGCTGATACTAACTGGTTTTATGCAAGTAGAATGGATATAGGTGGTTTTGGTATCGGTTCAGATCTAAGTTGGCGTGTCGACGTTGGTGGTGGTTATGCCTGGGACAACGGTTGGTTATTAACTGTTAAATATAAACACTTAGATATTGATTACGATAATGGTTCAGCAACAGATTTATATGCTTTTGATGGTTATGAGCATGGCTTAGTTTTAGGCGTTGCCTACACATTTAAATAAATCAGGATAAACAAATGACACTATTCTTCATGGCATGTTATTCAAAGTTTAACTTAAAACAGCTGGCTGTTTTAGGACTATTGATGATAAATGCTTATGGTATTTACTTACCCAAAGTCATGGCAACCGAACGACCGAATATTGTTATGATTGTTTTAGATGATGCAGGTTATAGTGATTTAGGCATTATGGGTGGTGAGATATCAACGCCTAACATTGATAGACTTGCTCAACAGGGAATACTTTTTACTCAGTTTCATGTCACACCAAATTGTTCTTCTACAAGAGCTTCATTGATGACAGGGATGGATCACCACCTTACTGGTTTGGGAACTCATGGGCCACAGGCAAAAAACCAAAAAGGTCAACCCGGTTATGAAGGTTATTTAAATAATAAAGTCGTCACTATAGCTGAAGTATTACAAGACTCTGGCTACCGCACTATGATGGCAGGAAAGTGGCATTTAGGTAATGTCAATAAAGAGACATGGCCATCTGGGCGTGGCTTTGATGATAGCTTCGCTTTACTTAATGGCGGTGCCAGCCATTGGGATAGTTCACCTTTATTACCTTCCAAGCCATCTTACTTTGTGGATAACAACAAGTTAGTTAAAGCTTTACCCGATGATTTTTATTCGTCTGATTATTTTACCGATAAAATAATCAGCTATGTTGAAACTAATGTTAAAACTACCAATAAACCATTTTTTGCCTTTTTATCTTTTACTGCGCCACATAATCCACTACATGCACCTAAAGAGCTTATCGAAAAATACCAAGATTATTACCATGGTGGTTGGGATAAGTTGCAACTTACTCGCTTGCACGGACTTAAAAATAAAGGTTTGGTCGATAAACAGGTAAAACCACAACCTAGACCCGATTGGATACCGGCTTGGGATAGTTTATCTGCAAGTCAGCAGGAAATGTCTGCAAGAACCATGGCTGTTTACGCTGCTATGATCGACAGAGTTGACCAAAATATTGGTCGGTTAGTGGCTAGCCTAAAAGCACAAGGCAAATTTGATAACACCGTTATTTTAGTATTTTCAGATAATGGCCCAAGTAAAACAACGATGGCCGATTACATGGCTTTAGACGGCAAAGGTTCACAATTCATCGCATCATTTGATAACCAACTAGACAATGTAGGTCTGGCTAATTCTAATGTTGATCTTGGGTCTGGCTGGGCATACGGGCTTGCCGCACCTTTAAGATTGATGAAAGGCTACCAAACTCAAGGTGGTGTGCTAAGCCCACTAATTGTTAAAGCAGCTAAAACGTGGCCAAAAACAAATCAAAGGGTTACCTCGCCTGTTCATGTTATGGATTTAATGCCTACTTTTTTAGAAATAGCAGGCGCTAAGCATCCGGCTGCTATCAAGGGGAATGATTTATTATTGATGCAAGGCAGTTCCTTACTTTCTGTAATTCAAGGCAATGACAGTAGTGAATTCGATAAACGTGGCTTTGGTAGCGAACTGTTTGGCATAAAGGCCTATCGATTAGGGCAATGGAAAATCATTAAACTACCACCACCCTACGGCACAGCCAGATGGCAATTGTATGATTTGAATTCTGATCCTGGGGAGACTAGTGATTTAGCCAGAAAACATCTTGAAAAAACAAAGCAGTTAATAGGGTTATGGCATCAATATGCTGATACCAATGGTGTCATTATTCCTGATGAATTGATTTTATACGCCAAACCACCCAATTAATCAGCAAAACTCAACAAATCCTAATAAACCTCTAATACATTGAATTAGGGGTTTTGTTTTAAATGTTATTAAACACAAACTTAATAAACAAGCACACATTGGCATCCACTTCCCACACATTCAATACACTAAATTTCCTTAATAATAGTTTCCAAGCAGCCAGTGAGGCTTAGCAAAACATAAAAACTAAATTTATATAAAAGGAACTAACAAAATGAAAAATAACAAACTATTAAAAAGAATGATTAAACCATCCGTAGTTGCAATCAGTATTGCATCACTATCATTGAGCACTTTGGTTCAAGCTAAAACAAAGGACATCGTACACGATGCTGAATTTTATGTCTTAAAAGCGCAGCATGGTGAAAAATGGCAACAAGAAGATAAAGAATTACAGAAAAAACTTGCCGAATTAAAAAAGAAACACGGTACCACGCCAAACATTATCCATATCATGTGGGACGATACGCCAATGGGTGAAGTGGGTTTTCCTGCCATGCAACAGTTACGTGGTTTTGAAACGCCAGAAATTAATAAATTAGCGGCTGAAGGCATTAATTTTACTCGTATGTATACCGAAGCGTCATGTACGCAAAGTCGTGCCGCGTCACTAACCGGTCGTCATGCTGTACGTACGGGTTTAACTCAAGTAGGGTTCCCATTTGAATACGGTGGTTTACGCGACTCAGAAGTGACCATGGCAGAAGTATTAGGTCAAGCAGGGTATGCGACAGCCTTCTTTGGTAAAGCCCATATAGGTGATATTGAAGAAAGTTATATGACAAACCAAGGTTTCGATGAAGCTAACTGGACACCTTATAACCAATTTCCAGTACTTTACGGTCCACAAGCAGAAATTGCCGGAGCGGTTTTACCTACCAGTACTAATCCTGAAATTTACCCAGATGACCCATATGACATGGATAAAGGCTGGCGTACTACTGGACATATCGCGGTATTAGAAGGTAAGAAAGGTGGACCTGTACGTGAAGTGGTAGCTCCAGGTGATTTACCCGGTTGGTATGAAAACATGGAAATGCAAAAAACACGTACTTTGAACTTTATTGATAAAAGTGTCGCTGCCAAAAAACCATTTTATGTCGCTTATTGGCCTGAGTTAATCGCCTTTGTTCCTTTCCCTGAAAGAAAAACGCTTTCTGGCGGTTTATTACAAGAAGGTTTAGTACGACTTGACCCATTTATTGGTCAGTTGAAGCAGCATTTAAAAGATAAAGGTATTGCAGAGAACACCTTAGTAGTATTAATGGCCGATAATGGGCCGATGACACACAATGGTCCTCCAGGTATGGTTGAAACCATGTACCGTGGTGGTAAAGGTGATTACACTGAAGGTGGTATACGTGTACCAGCAATGGCTTATTGGCCTGGTGTAATTGAAGCGGGTCAAGTGGTCGGCGACATTATTCATCAAACCGATTTATTTACCACATTTGCCACCATAGCAGGGGCAGAGCAATATATCCCTCGTGACCGTATCATTGATGGTATTGACCAAACCTCTTTGTTATTTAATGGTAATGCTCACAGTCGTCGTGATTATGTTCATGTTTATACCGGTGAAGTCTATGCCGCTACCGTTAAAGGTCGTTTTAAACGCCATTGGGTAGGGGAGTTACCGGGTTTAAGTGGTGCATCATTTTATGACTTATACAATGATCCACGTGAAGTTCAGCCTAAAATGTTACCGGGTTTTACCACCAAAGGAATGTTTAATACCATGAAGGTACGTCATGAATTATGGATTGAAGAATATCCACATTCATTAGAAGCAAGAGGGTTCTCATTTACTAACATTGAAAATGCCCGTCCTGAAACCATCAAGGCTTCTCAAGCTCGTTTCAATAAAGACGAAGTGCCTTTTGATGTAGAAGAAGTGATGAAACGCAGTAAAGACCTGGGTGAGTTCGAAGCAAACTGGGGTATCAAATAATACCGCTGATATTTCTAGAATACTAAAAAGTAGATAGATCATTTCAGCAAAGCCTCCGCAAGGGGGCTTTTTTATTGCTTGGATTTATCTTTATTCTAACGAGGTAATTCTAGATATTCTAATGGGTAACTTACTCGGTCTTAATGACATATACACTTTGCCTAACAGAAAGTACACATATCTCAATATTAAGGTTTGCGATAATAGCTCCATCAAAAAACAAATTTCAATAAGGTCAAATATGAAGGTATATACCCAGAGAAAGTTAGAGAATCAGTTAATAAAGCTATCAATTATAAGCCTAAGTATTGCTACATTGAATATATCAGTGGTTCACGCAGAAGATGATCAGAATAAAGCTGAAGGTTCGTCATACTCAACTATAGAAAATGCAGAGGAAAATGAACAAGAATTACAAGATATGTCTGATCCTTTGGCAGTATACACTCAAGCAGGTCTTGGTCTGACTAATAAGGGGATAAACATCAAATTGGGCAAAAGTTATGATCCTGGAACACCGAATACCATGGCAATGAACCTTATAGAAATAAAAGGTCTATTGGGGGATCACTTAGGTTGGGATAGCGCTGATAACAAAGATAACTCTATTGACTCTATTCGCTTTCGTAATTTCAAAGTGGATATGAGTAATGGTCGTGGTGGTCAATTTGACTTTAATTACCACTTTGATGAAAATCATTTAGCTAAACGAAATGGCGATATCTCATATAGTATTATGCAAGCTTTACCTAAAATGGGGCGTTTTAATATTTACCCATTAGCAGGGCTTGGTGTTTCTTTTGGTAATGATGTTGTTAAAGTCGATGGCAGTGTTGATAGCGGCTTTTCAGTGAATGGTACATTTGCCTTGGTAGGCCTGTACGGAAAAATGACAATTACCGACAAAATATGGCTTAACTATAACCCTTTTTGGTTGACGGCATTGTCAGGAACAAGTGTTTATAAAGACCATGCCTATGGCAAAAATAACGCTAGCTTATTTACTCATGAATTTGCCGTAAACTATCAAATTAATCCGAGATTAAATATTAGATATTTCGCGAATTGGAATGAAAATGTCAATTTTGATGATGGCGACCATCGACTAGAAGCGAACTATCAATTTTAGTTAATATAACGAATAGTAGAGTTAGTAGAGTTGTGAATATCGAGTTTATTTAGGCTATTTACAATAAGATATCAAAAGCATACTTTCTATTGTTTCTCGTTTCTATCACTTTAAATTCAGTTAAGTGCTGCAAATATAATAGAGCAGTATTTTTCTTATTAGTATTAGGTTAAGAGAAAAGTAACCTATCATGCTAACGGTTAATATTATGTAAGTAAACTTTCCAAATTAACCCTTCAAAGTAGTCATAAATACACTTTAAAAATGAAGTATAGCTAGCAGTTATAGTTTGCTTCGTTTTTTTTGTCTAGGCGACTTAATAGCCATACCCTGTGGTGAACTCATTGCCATGAAAAGTACACTTTGTAATGTTCGAACACACACATTGATTTAAATAATGTACACATACCCCAACATTACAATTTGCGATGATAGCTCCATTAACCAACGACAAAAATGAACAAACTTAAACAAGGAACTACCATGAAAAACTTCACCCCTAAAAGATTATTTAAGCAGCAATTAAAACCATCGATATTAGCGAGTATATCAGTTGCTGCAATGACACTATTGCCAAGCCTGAGCGCTACAGCCGCAACTAAAGCTAATTTGATTCATGATGCTGAGCAAAACATCTTACAAGAACAGTTTGGCGATAAATGGGCTAAACAAGATGTACATTTGCAAGCGAAACTAGATAAGCTATATAAGAAATTCGGTAAGCGCCCAAATATCGTACATATCATGTGGGATGATACTAGCTTTGGCGAAGTCGGCATTAAAGCGTTTAATAAAGTTCGTGGTTTTGATACTCCAAACATTAATAAGATGGGTGAAGACGGTATTGTTTTTACTCGTTTCTACTCAGAACCTTCATGTACCCCAACACGTGCAGCAGCTTTAACTGGGCGATTAGCAGTACGAAGTGGTATGCACACTGTATCATTCCCACCTGAAGGTGGTGGATTACCAGCAGAAGAGGTAACAATTGCCGAGGTGCTTTCTGAAGCAGGTTATAGCACATCTTTTGTTGGTAAAGGTCATATGGGTGACATCGAAGAAAGTTATCTGCACAATCAAGGTTTTGATGAAGCACAATTCTCTATGTATAACCAATTCCCACCAGCAATGTGGCATGCTCAAGGTCAAGCGGCCAACGCAACGATAGGTTTATTACCTGATATGCATGAGAAGAAGTACCTAGTAGATGCTACTTGGCGACCGGATGGTTACATCATGGACATTCAAGGTAAAAAAGGTGGTAAAGCTCGCGAAACCTTATCTGCTAGTTATGACGTGGCCTTAGAGAACTATCGAAAACTCATTGATATTCATCAAGAAAATGCATTAGATTTCATCCAACGCAAAGCTAATGATGACAAACCATTCTATCTCGCTTATTGGCCTAATGTTTATGATCTAATGAGAGATGGGCAAGAAACAACCACCAGTAATAGTACGCCGTTTGCACAAAATATGGAGCGCTTAGATCGACATGTGGGTGAAATTTTAGCCGAGTTGAAGAAACAAGGTATCTCTGAAAATACTATCGTAGTTGCCATGGCTGATAATGGCCCAATGGAAGAGTTAGCTGGCGCAATGTACCAAAACGTATTTAATGGCGGTAAAGGTAGTTATAAAGAAGGTGGCATTCGTGTTACGGCTTTTGCTGAGTGGCCGGGTATGATTGAAAAAGGTCAATATGTTGGTGACATGATTACTGTACATGACTTATTTACTACATTTGCCCGTTTAGGAGATGCGATGGAATACATTCCAACGGATCGTGTTATCGATGGTATTGACCAAACTGCGGTGTTTTTAGCTGGTGATGGTAATAGTCGTCGTGATTATTATCATGTTTATACAGGCACAACACATGCTGCAACGATTAAGCAACAATACAAGCGTGTATGGGTTGGTGACCGTCCAGGTTTAGTTAAGAATAACTTCTTTGACTTGTATCAAGACCCTCGTGAAATGCGCGGCATGATGGCTCAATTCCTTTGGGCATGGGGACCTTTTGACATGATGAAACATCGTCATGAGAATATGAATGCGAAATATCCATTCACTCCGACTCGACATGGAATTCCTTTTGAAGGTATTACCAACTTAAGACCTGAAAGTAAGGTTTTTCAAGAAACGGTAAGAAAATCTTTTGCTAAAGTAGAATAGATATATAGATTAAAACAAAATAAATGGTGGTTTTTCAAACCATCATTTATTTTCTCGTATGAAAATGCGTCATCAGTTATATGGTGGTCATTTTATTAATTAACACACATTAATGCCATTTTTGTACACATCAAAAGAATCCCCCTCTCGATATACTTGTTAGCAAGTCAGCGCAATGGTGTTGAATAACAACTTAGCTTAAATAAATTTAACTATACCTCAGGTATACATGGAGATGATAATGAAAAACTTAATCAATAGTTCGGTACTGGTTTTAACACTACTTGTTTCAGCAAATACCCTTGCCGATGTTTTAGTGCTAAAAGATGGCCAAACCTTAAATGGTACTTTAGTGTCTCGCGATGCTAATAATTTAGTATTTGATATAGCGGGACAGCAATTAACTTTCCCCTCAGACAAAGTAAAGAGTATCAGTTTTGGTGATGACGTTAACGTACCTCAGGCTAGTGCAGAGCAAGCTCCAGTACAGCAAGAAGTAGTGAAAACGCCAGTAAGTGTACCCGCAGGCACTGTTGTGATGATAAAAATGTCAACGTCGGTAGACAGTAAAAAACATAATACAGGTCATCGATTTACCGCGCGGTTAGAAGCAGATTTAATGGCCGGTAATGTGGTAGTAGCCCCTCGTGGTAGTACTATTTATGGCGTGGTTGCTGAGGCAAAACAATCAGGTAGAGCCACCGGAAGCTCTAGTTTAGAACTAACCTTTACCGATATTATGATTAATAACCAAATGAAACCGATATTAACTTCAGGCGTAAAAGCGGTTACTGAAAGTACAGGTAAAGCTACCGTAGGAAGAACGGCAAGGCTTGCTGCTGTAGGTGGTTTAGCCAATGGCTCTAAAGGTGCCAAAAATGCCGCGAAAGTGGGGCTTGGTGTGTCATTACTTACCAGCGGTAATTCTATCAATATACCGGCAGGGACTTTATTAGAATTTCAATTAGCAGCTCCTTTAGCTAGTTAAGTTAGCAATATAAGAAGTAGCCGATGATTAATATGGTCATTGGCTATTTTTTTGCCTATCCATCGTAAACCCGAGTTTAGCGTTTTTTATAGGAAAACACACAATAAAGGGCAATGCCATCACCCCAAGTTGATGTGTATGTACATGAAAAACATGCTCTTTAAATCTTGTTTTATAAAGGTTCACTCTAAATTATATTCATTTATTTAGTATCAGACTTTATCCTGATAAGGGATGAAGTCTGATATTTTAGCCAGCTAGAATCACGTTAAACCTTAACATTTTCAGATAAAACGGATGCTAATAATTGGTCTTTTAGCCACTGCTCGGCTGGACTATCTTTAATTCTTACCGACTCTAACAATAACAGCTCAACACTGTCTTGAACTTCAAAGGGGTAAATACACTGAAATTGCGATGAAAATTCATCAATATTCATTAATGAATCTGGTGCAATCATTAAATAATCTTGCTTGGCTAATAACGCCATCAATATGCTTAAGTGACTACTTTTTGCTACTACCTCAGGGGAAAAATTGAGCTTTTTGACAATACTTTCTGCTGGACTGATAAAACCACTACTTTCGTCTCCCGCTACTTGAAAATAAATAAACTTATACTTTTTAAGTTGACTTGTGTTTATCAAACCTTCATTCACCAATGGATGCGCTTTTCTTGCATATATTCTTGGCTTAACGCTGCCTAATGCCGTTGAAATATACTGATTATTTGGCGGCTTGGTAACATGAATGGCAAAATCGTATTTTCCTGTTTCGAGGGCAGGAAAGGGATCAGCTTCAGTTGGATAATCAATAATACAGATATGTGGGGCAGTTTTCGTCAGCATTGAAACCAAGGGTAATAAAATTGAATGGCCGAGCACCGATGGAATTGAAATGGTGATGTTTTGTTTGCATGTAGCGGGATCAAAGTGCTTTTCTTGAAAAAGACCATTTAAGTTATTCAAAATGCCTGGCAAAGATTGTTGTAATTCGTTGGCTTTAGCACTGGGCACTAACCCATTAGAGGTGCGATAAAATAAAGGATCGTCAAATAATTCTCTTAATCTATGCAGGGTTTTGCTCATTGCTGGCTGGCTGATAAAAAGCACTTTAGCGGCTTTACTAACGCTTTTTACATTTAACAGCACATTGAGTGATACTAATAAGTTCAAATCAATTCTTGAAAGCTTCTGCTCTAAGTTATTCATTGCTACACCTTATTGGGATATTCCTTTGGGTTATATCTCTGATAACTATGTATCATTAGTTATTATATTGCACCTTGGTTACAATAACCACATCGAAATTAAACAAATGCTTCTAGTGAAGCAAGGAGATGGATATGAGAAACCTAAAGTTAATCTTTTTACCCATAATTTTAGTAATCAGTGCCTGTTCAACTACATATACAGCTGAAACAGATCAAAATGATGAATATGATTTTTCAGTGGTAAAAACTTATTTTGTTGTAGGTGATGATCATTTTAAAAACCCAGTGATTAGTGATATTGATCGCAATCGGTTAAATCAAGCAATCGAAGAAGAGCTGTACCTCAATGGCCTAAATGGATCAGACTTGGATAGTGCTGATTTATTGGTGAGTTATTTTGTTGTCACTAAAGATAAAACTAAAGTGCAATCTAGTGGTCACTACCCACAATATGGCTACAGCTCACGTTATGGGCACAGATATGGTTATAACTACAGTTACAACCATGTTAGTAGCAAAAACTATACTGAAGGTACCTTTGTTGTTGACTTAATCGATAATAAAACCAAAGAAACGGTATGGAGAAGTACATTAACCAAACCGATAAAAAGTTTTGATAATACCGAACAAAGAGATCAAGCCGTAGCCGTGTTAATTAAAGACATGTTTGAAGAATTACCCCGTTAACGCTTAACGCCAGGCTGTTAATTTTTAAAAAAGATGTAATCAAGGATTAAAAAATGAAAAAATTTACTATTAGTGTTATTACCTCAATATCTATTTTAACGATAGGTGTATTTATGCCACTGGATGCTTCGGCAGACACCTTAACATTAAAAGATGGCCAAACCTTAAATGGCACGTTAGTTTCTCGCGATGCCAATAATTTAGTATTTGATATCGCCGGACAACAATTAACGTTCCCTTCAGATAAGGTAAAGAGTATTAGTTTTGGTGATGAAGTTATTGCACCTCAGGCTAATGCCGGTCAAGAAAAAGTAAATCAAGAAGTCGCTCAAGCTCCGGTTAGTGTGCCCGCAGGCACAGTGGTGATGATCAAGATGTCAACGTCGATAGACAGTAAAAAACACAATACAGGTCATAGGTTCACTGCGCGGTTAGAAGCAGATTTAATCGCTGGTAATGTGGTGGTAGCTCCTCGTGGTAGTACTATTTATGGCGTAGTTTCAGAGGCAAAGCAATCAGGTAGAGCCACTGGAAGCTCCAGTTTAGAACTAACCTTTACCGATATTATGATTAATAACCAAATGAAACCGATATTAACTTCAGGTGTAAAAGCGGTTACCGAAAGTACAGGTAAAGCTACCGTAGGCAGAACGGCAAGGCTTGCTGCTGTAGGCGGTTTAGCCAATGGCTCTAAGGGGGCTAAAAATGCGGCTAAAGTTGGCGTAGGTGTGTCGTTACTTACTAGTGGTAATTCTATCAATATACCAGCAGGGACGTTATTAGAATTTCAATTAGCAGCACCTTTAGCTAGCTAAGAAATTAACCTTAAATAAGCCAATGAACATTATGGTTATTGGCTATTTATACGGTTTGTTAAATGTATGGCTCAGGAATGCAATGATATTAATTATCACATAACCTCATTATTCAATATTTGCACACTTTAAGATAAAGATATCACACATGCAAAGCCATTCTTATCGTTAATAATAGTTTCCAAGCAGCAAGTATCCTAAACCGGAGCATGTTGACAACGGATTAAAATTTTACCTAAAGGGAAATCAAATGAAAAAAATAATTTTAGTTTTATTAAGCTCAATGACTTTATTGGCATGTTCCACAGTACCAAAAGATATGAACATCGATGCAGAAACTGATTCTAAAGTAAACCTTAGTGGCTACAAAACCTTCGCTTGGCTGGGTGACTCCGTGATTGTCTATGATGAAATTGGTCGTTGGGAAAACCCCGGTTTTGATGCCGACACCGAGGCTAGGTTTAATATAGACAAAGAATTAAGAGCCAAAGGGTTCACCGAAAACTCACACAACCCTGATATGTATATCACTTTTGTGGCTGGTATTGATATGGACAACATTGAGATGAAAACAAATGATGAAACTCAATTAGAAAGCTTAGAAAACGTGCCTAAAGGTGCGTTAGTTGTTGCCATTTTTGACGCTAATAATGGCCAGTCAATATGGACTGGAGTAGCTGAAGGTGATTTACAAAACAATATAGCAACTGCCAAAGCTAAAGAGCGACTGAATATTGCAGTCAGTGAAATGTTCAAAAAAATGAAAATATAAAACCATCAACATACAACTTACTAATGAACAGGAATAACCATGAACAAATTAATATTAGCTTTAGCTTTCTTAAGCAGCTCGGTATTTGCAACACAGCCATTATCCGATACTCATAAAGGTGAGATCGAATTACTATTAGCTGAAGCAGCCAGTAAATTGATTTATTTAAATAATGATTGCAGTAAGCCAGTCGACCCAGAAAAATTTAAAGAATTGGCTAAAATCAAAGCTTTTAGTGAAGGCTACATGACCATTGAAGGCATCAGCTGGGAAAATACTAAACGTAAAGCTAACAAAATGTATGGTGGCCTTAAAATTGAAGCGCCGTTGGGAGAATTTTGTAGCGAATTTAGGGAAGATATCAGGGGGCATTATAGATTCCTTAAAGATACAAACTCTTAATACGTAGCTCTGATGTTAAGTATGGCAAAGTCCACAGCAGCCGTCATTTTTCTTATCTGACGGTTTTTCCCTTCACAGATAGTGATAGAGGTCCAGCTAGTAGGACCATGTCTCGGATCGCGTATTTTACAACCACGAGAGGGAGGCTCACCGTCTAGCTTGAACGCGAAAGCGGCATAGGAATTGTAAATTCATTTAGCACAGCTCTTAGAACTAAAAACTCAACTCAGTAAATGAAGTTTACAATAGGTGTTTTTATCTCGACGAGTTCTATCAGTTAATGTGGTACTATTTTATTTTTAAACAAAACAGTCAAGTGTAACTGCACACATTTGAATACCCACTTTAGTGTTATTGCCATGGATTTATTCTCAACCTTATTAGAACAACCGATTAATCTTTTACCTTATGATGGTGAGGCGAGTTATTTTGGCGAAATTATGTCCTTTGAAGATAGGGATTATTATTTTAATCATCTAATGAATAACATTGATTGGCGTTGTGATCAGGCGATGGTTTTTGGCAAGCTTATTGAAACCAAAAGAAAAGTTGCTTGGTACGCAGAAAAATGTTTCAGCTATACCTACTCGAAAATAACTAAAACAGCCCTACCTTTTACACCTGAGTTACTTTCCTTAAAAGCACTTGTTGAACAACAGTCTGGTGAAACTTATAACTCTTGTTTACTTAATCTTTATCATAGTGGAGAAGAAGGCATGGCGTGGCATAGTGATGGTGAAAAAGATTTAAAAAAATTAGGAGCTATTGCTTCGTTGAGTTTTGGTGTGGAAAGGAAATTCGCTTTTAAGCATAAACAATCAAAAGAAGTTATTACCTTGCCACTTAAAGCGGGTAGTTTATTAGTGATGAAGGGGGTAACGCAGCAACATTGGCTACATCGTTTACCGCCAACTAAGTTAATTAGCGACGCAAGAATAAACCTGACTTTTAGAACTATTGTTAATGGCTAATCGATAGTTTTATCCGTCGAATTTTAATTGAGAGCGTACTTCATCGTTGTTACTTTAAAATGTTGATTCTGCCTCTTTATTTCCCCTTTTTTAAGAAGGCTTGCGAACAGCGTTAAGAGATAAAGGAAGGGGAGACTGTGTTTAATTTAATTTCAATTGTCACTTTCACTATCTATTTGTCTTTGTAGTTTTTCTAACTCAGCTAAAATTGAAATAAATTTTGTGCCAAACTCAGTGACTTGATATTCAACTCTTGGCGGGATTTCATTAAAAGTGTTTCTTTGCAAAATACCAAATTCAATGTTTTTTTTGAGGCAAGAATTGAGTACTTTTGTCGTTAAGCCTTCAACACTCTTGACCATTTTTCCAGGTCTATAGATGCCATTATCTAATAAATGGTAAACAGTAATTGACCATTTACAACCAACAATTGTTTCGACCATACGTGCTGTTTTGGCTGGAGCTGATTTTCTTGAAAATATTTTATTGTTGTTAATCATAAAGATGTACCAGAAAGTTCCTGACTGACCAAATAGTGCTTACTGTTCAATGTAATTTATTCGGCATAACATTATCACATCTACTCAATGTCGAGTTGATAAATTAATTAGAATCTTTACAGGGAGAAACAAAATGAACTTTAAAAAAAATGGTGTAGCACTAATTATCGGCGGCTCTAGTGGAATGGGATTGGCAACAGCAAATAATTTGATTAAACAAGGTGTTGACGTTGTTATTGTTGGTCGTAATGAAGAAAAGCTGTCTCAATCAGTTGAGCAGTTAAGTAAATTTGGCAAAGTAAAAGCACTCAAAGCGGATCTTTATACCAACGAGGGGATTAAAAATATAATCGATTTTGTTGACGCTGAAGAAAATAAAATTGATTATTTGGTCAATGCTGCCGGTTATTTTTGTCCTAAAGCTTTTGTTGAACATAGCCTTAGTGATTACGATATCTATATGGAATTGAATAAAGCAACCTTCATCATATCTCAATCGGTTGCCAAGAATATGATCAAAAACGGCGGTGGCAATATTGTTAATATTGGTTCAATGTGGGCAAAACAAGCGATAAAGGCGACCCCTTCATCGGCATACTCTATGGCTAAAGCGGGCTTACATTCATTAACTCAACATATGGCGATGGAGCTAGCAGAATTTGATATTAGAGTTAATGCAGTTTCACCCGCAGTTGTTAAAACTCCTATTTATCATTCCTTTATCAACCCTGACGAATTAGATGACGCTTTGTCTGGCTTTAACGACTTTCATCCTATTGGGCGAATAGGTTCACCTAACGATGTGGCTAATTCAATTGTCTTTCTATTGTCTGATGAAAGTGCTTGGGTAACAGGAGCTATTTGGGATGTCGATGGCGGTGTGATGGCTGGGCGTAATTAATATAAACTTAGTATTTTGGTTATAGTACCAATTGATCTAGCCCTCACTCATGGTGAATTCAATATTTCAATTGGTATAGTTATCAGCAATCGGTAAATAATAGGTAAGTAATAAGTGATTAACTCTCAAGTGCTGTTATTTGTTACTTTTTAAACTTTAATAGCCACTCTTTTGGCGAAAGCCCTGTCTTTTTACGAAAAACTCTTGCCAATGCAGAGCCATGTTCATAACCAACTTCATTGGCGACAAAACTAACCGGTAATTCTTTTTTTAATAAGCCTTGGGCAATGGCAATACGCAAATCGGTTAAGTAGTCACTTGGTGCTTGACCGACGGTTTCCTTAAATAAGGCCGCAAATTTAGCTCGTGACATTAAGGCTTTTTCTGCCATTAAATCGACAGACCAAGGCTCTTGTGGTTGTTGGTGCAGTACTGACATTAATCTTGACAGTTGAGGGTGAGCCATACCGGCTAACATGCCCTGAACGACAAGACCTTCTTTTAGTACATGACGTAGAATTTGTATTAAAAAAATATCGCCGAGTTTATTAACGATAATTTGCTGTCCTGCTTGTGCGTTAAAAGCTTCATCAAATAACCAACGAGCGGTGTTTCCTAAGGGATCATCTTTATCAATACTCAAACAGATAAGTTTAGGTAAAGCATTAACTAATGCTGAGCCACTGCCTGCATGAAAATCGATATCAACACACACTAGTTCAGCTTGACTTGATTCAGTGGCGATTATTTGATGTTTAGTCGGCCCCGGCATAAAAATTACTGACGGCTTATCTAAAGTCACTTTATGGCCTTCTTCACAGACCAGTGTTAGTACACCTGATTTGAGTAAATGCAAGTGACCTTTTTTACTGTCTGAACCGCCTAAACTTTGAATACTACAAAGATTACCACTGAAAAACACATCCGCATTAAAAGATAAGTTTTGTAAAATTTGACTTAATTGATCCATAAATAACTCTGTTAGACGATTGGTTTCAAGTTAAAGACTTAATGCGGCATTTGCCATTATTGCCACTGCTAAAGTACATCACATGACTAAGGGCTGTGAAATATTACATTGCCTAAGTCTACACAATATATATCAATTCATTCAAGCATAACTAAATATTATGCACCTATACATAAACTGAAAACAAAGCACTTAAGGAGCTTTTTATGAAAATCATCAAGGTAATTAAATCTGTAGCCGTAGCGACAACGCTAATGTTCAGTAGCCTAAGTTTTGCTGCCGACATCGATGTTAATGCTAACCCGAACGACCTTGCTATTCATGGTTATGACGCTGTTTCTTATTTTACTGATAGTAAAGCGATTAAAGGTAGTAATAAATATACAGCAAGCTATAAAAGTGCCATTTACCAATTTAGTAGCGAAAAAAACCGTGATCAATTCCAAACGAATCCTAATAGATTTGCACCACAATTTGGCGGTTTTTGCGTGTAGCACTAAATAAAAAATTAGATGCCGACCCTACGGCTTGGAAAATAGTTGAAGGTAAACTTTATTTAAATCTTAACAAAGCGGTACAGAAAAAATGGTTATCTGATGTACCGACACACTTAGCAACTGCAAATCGCGTTTGGTCAGGAATTCAAGGTGTATCAATTGCTCAGTTAGATGCTGAATAATTTGCTTACAACTTTTGATTAAAAATGGAGAACCAGATGAAAGATGAGGAAAAGCCGG
>JALJPB010000096.1 GCA_022969175.1 Colwellia sp.
ATCATACTCCAGATCAATTAGGTGGAGATACTTTTAGCATAATGGCACAACGCGCTATCATGGTAATTGATCAAGTGGTTATTGGATCCCTATACCAATAGCAAAGTTAATGAATAATAAGCGTGGTGAATAATGAGAAAAGTAATATTTTGTTTATTTGTCAGCACTTTTTTAATAAGTGCTTGTTCAATTAAAGTTGTGAAAAATACAAGCAATAAAAGCGCTGAGCCGCAGCTGTTAAGAGAGTCTTACCAAAGCACTGTTGATCAAAGTCAACGTGAGTATTTTGTTTACTTACCATCAGGTTATGACGTTAACTCTGATAAAAAATGGCCGGTGATGTTATTTTTACATGGCAATGGTGAGCGGGGCAATGGCCAAGATGAGTTAGATTTTGTTTTGATGCAAGGTCCTCTTTATGAAGCTTGGATCCAGAAAAAAGATTTACCCTTTATTATTATTTCACCACAGTTGCCGATGCTAGGTTTTGATCAAAAAGGCATTGGCTATATTGATAACAGATCAAAAGAAAACATTCCAAAACGACAGCTTAAAGGCGTGCCTGACAGAAGTGCAGCTTTTCAAACCCAAGGTGACATTCAAAGAACGCCATCACTAACTGATATGAGCGAAGTCGCGCCACTATTGCCTCAAGGCTGGGAAGTAGTAGAAAAAGATTTGATGAATATATTAACTAACGTTCAAAATAAATACCCAGTTGATACCAGTAAAACCTACCTTTCTGGGTTAAGTTATGGCGGCTTTGGTACTTGGTATTTGGCCAGTAAATACCCACAACGATTTGCCGCTATTGCTCCCGTTGTCGGTTGGGGACACCCTAGTTTAATGGCGCCAATAGCTGAGCAAAATATACCAGTGTGGGCATTTGCCGGAGGCAGAGATGCTGCGGTGAATATTCAATATTTTTATGCGGGCTTAAATGAATTAGAACAACTTGGCCATCATAATGTTCGTTTTACCGTTCATGAAGATAAAGGTCATGATGCTTGGACCCGAGTATATTCAGGAGATGATCTTTATCAATGGTTTTTATCTTATGAAATTAATGATTAACTTCTGTTTTAGGAAGTAGCGCAATGATAATGGGGTGATATTCAGTTGAAAAAAATAATATTATTAGTGATTTGTTTCTTTGTTTCCTCAAGCCTACTTGCTGATCCCCTAGCCGATTCCATCACAGTAATGTCACTAAATATCTACGGCTGGAAAACCATGCCTGAGCATAGTGATGATTACGCTCAGTTAATTAACCAGAACAATGTTGATGTGCTAGGTATTCAAGAAGGGGTCGACGATTGGAAACTTGATACTAAGATTCCGACCAATTACCAAAGAGCGATGACGTTAAAAAAATCACTGGGCAAGTGTTGGCAACGAAAATTTCAAATTTTCATCAACCATTGTCAGGGAAATAGCTTTATCGACTCAGGTAGATTCGATTTGTCCGACGGACCTAATGCTACCAGAACGGGTGAGTTTGCCGTAATAGAAAAATCAAATATTCAATACCTGCTCATTAACGTTCATTGGGATCATGAAAGTAATAAAACTAGGCTAGCCAATGCACAAGAAACCATCGCTGAGCTCAATAAAAACAAGCAATACCCGCAAATACTATTGGGTGATTTTAATAGCCAATGTGATGGTACTGAGGTTTCATTGGTTAAAGAAAAAGCTAACATGATTTTACTGAAAAATGCCGGCATTGATTGTCTTTTTGTCAAAGGACTTAGCGGTAAAGCAAAAAAAATAAAGGCTTACCCTTCAGATCATCCAAGTATTGTGGCTACCTTGAGCTCTAGTAAATAGGTTTGATAAATAAGTAAATAAGGTTAAAGTTGCTTTTTTTATCGGTAATCTTTGATAGTTCGGTGTTCTTGTATTTTCTTTGGCGATGAATGCTTGCTATGATTAATTCTATTCAGTGACAAAATCACAAACCATGGCCTATTGCTTCTACTATGACTAACTTTGTTATCATCATTTGGCTGTTGTCGATCACCTCTTTTACCATTTTTAGTAAAGAAAATAATCAAGCGCAACATCAAGATGTCGAACCCTTAATTGTTCGCTACAACCAAAGTGCCTTATTTAGTGATAATGAAAAATATTATGCCAGTTTACTTAAACTAGCTTTAGAAGAAACACGAGATGATTTTGGTTCCTATCAGTTGCAAGCTGTTGACATTGCAATGGTTCAGCAACGTAGTATAACCATGCTTAGTGCTGCACAGCATATAGATGTTATTTGGACTATGACTACAAAGCAAAGGGAACAAACATTACAGGCGGTATATATTCCTTTATTAAAAGGCTTGATGGGTTATCGGGTTTTTCTCATCCGTCAGGGCGAGCAAAAGCGGTTTACTGACATCACAGAATTGTCAGAGCTGAAATTAATGTTAGCGGGGCAGGGAATTAACTGGCCCGATAGCCAAATATTACGTGCTAATAATATCCCACTTGTTGATGCGTTAGGAAAGTCTCTTTATGAAATGTTAGCAAGGCACCGATTTGATTATTTTCCAAGAGCACTAACGGAAATATCTAAAGAGCTGGTGCAGCATCCTAATGTAGTAATGGAAAGCCATTTAATGCTGCAATACACAGCGCCGTTATACTTCTTTGTTAACAAAAATAACTCAACATTGGCCCGTCGCCTAGAGCTAGGTTTATCTCGTGCCATCAATAATGGTAAGTTCGACCGTTTATTTTATCGCTTACGGGCACCTGAATCACTTATTACTCAACTTAACATTGAAAAACGACTTATTTTTAAGCTTGAAAACCCTTTATTGAGCGAAAAAACTAAACAGCTGCAAGCCAATAGCGCCTTGTGGTTATTACCTTAAGTTGATGGCTTGCCTCTAGCCGATAGGATCTGTTAAATAATACCCTTTTCCATTTGTTTATCGGCGTAATCTACCGCCCTGGCAGTAAAGGCCATAAAAGTAATAGAGGGATTTACACAAGATACCGAGGCGAAGGCTGCGCCATCAGTGACAAACAAATTTGCTACCTCGTGGCTTTGATTCCACTTGTTGAGATAGGAAGTTTGTCGATCTTTACCCATACAGGCACCGCCCATTTCGTGAATGACATTGCCCGGTACCTCAAAGTGATTATAACCACGGACATTTTTTAAACCGGCGGCTTTTAACATGTCCACTGCGCTGTTCATCATATCAACCTTCATTTTTTTTGTATTTTCGTCTTGGCTAACATCAGTAACTAACAGGGGCATGCCCCATTGATCTTTTTTCTCTGCATGCAGAGACACTTTGTTTTTAAAATCTGGTAGCGTTTCACCAAAACCGCCAATACCAAACCACCAAGGACCGGGTGTGCGAATACTATTTTTAAAGTCTTTACCTATGCCGATTTTCTGTATCGCTCCTTGCCAGCTACCCCGTTCAGCACTCCCTTGATAACCAAAACCACGTAAATATTCGCTCTGGGGTAGGTCAACATTTCTAAAGCGTGGTATATAAATACCGCCGGGGCGACGACCCTGATAATAACTGTCTAAATGCCCAGGGACTATGCCACCAGCGCCAGAGCCAGAAGTATGGTCCATAATATAATGACCGAGCACACCACTGGTATTACCTATGCCATTAGGGTATTTCATTGAAGTGGAATTTAGCAAAATTTGCACTGAAGCCAAAGTGGATGCGCAGATAAAGATAATGCGAGCCGTTAGCTGTTTTGTTTCACCGGTTAGGGTATCAACATAACTGACACCGGTAGCTTTTCCACTCGCTTGATCATAAAGAACTTTTTGTACTTGCGCATTAGCTGTAAGAGTTAAATTACCCGTTTTTCTTGCTGCAGGTAGAGCACCTGAAAGTGATGAATAATAGCCACCCCAAGAGCAACCACGGGCACATTCATTACGTGCCTGACATTGACCACGGCCAAGGTCGGTATGTACTTTTTGCGGTTCGGTTAAATGTGCCACTCGGGCAGGAATAAATTTTCGCTCTGGGTAGCGTTTTTCAATTTTGGCTTTGATTTCTCGTTCAACCACATTCATCGGCAATGGAGGTAAAAATTTACCATCAGGTAGTTCTGAAATATTTTCTATACTGCCGGAAATACCGATGAAAGGTTCTACATAATCATACCAAGGCTCAATATCATCATAACGAACGGGCCAATCGATGCCATGACCATCTTTTTTATTGGCTTCAAAGTCTAATTTACACCAACGATAAGACTGCCGTGCCCATAATACCGACTTGCCGCCAATACTAGAGCTTCTGAACCAGTTAAAGGGCTTTGTTTGTAAATAGGGGTTTTCTTTATCGTTAATAAAGAGATGTTTGGTATAGTCAGAGACGGCGTAGCATTTCTTTTGAATAAACTGCCGTTCGTTTAGCTCAGCTTCGGGTACGTTACCACGAAATTCCATTTGCCATGGCGGTAGGCTCTCGGTTTTATAATCGCTATGTTGTAAAGGCTTTCCTCGGTCTAATACTAGGGTTTTGTAGCCTTTTTCACAGAATTCTTTTGCGGCATATCCGCCGGACATGCCGGAGCCAACCACGATAACATCAAAATCGAATTTATCATTCATTGTTTTTTTCCTATGACCAGGCACGGCCAAGCGAGTTAAAGGGAATTTCACGATAGGGTCCGGGTACTGGGTTGTATTTTAATTCCTCACTAGCACCAATTTCAGAGGTATAATAACCGAGCACAGTTAATTCTTTTAGCTTACGGTAAAATGAATTCTGATGGCGGTTATTATCCAGTGTCTCGATATATTGGTACTGATGCTGCGGCGATAAACGGCCAAATCCTTTAGCATCCTTATCTAAAAGTTTTAGGTCACTGATGAATGCTTGCTGTTCACTTTGCGGCATAAAATTAGCCAGCATGTGGTCGATAAATATCGGCACGCCTGCTTTATTGGCTCCAGGGGTATCGGTGTCTGGGATGATAATATCGACGATAACTTCGATTATCTCAAATTGACTTTTATTCAAGCTTAATAAGGGGGAGGGACTCTTTGTCTGCCCTGTAGAGTTGTGCCTATCATTAAAAGTAAACGCCGCTGCCACTGTTTCGATGGATGTTGGTAACAGTGCGCTAGTCATTAAAACACTAACTCTGGCGATAAATTCCCTTCTCGTTAAATTTTTCATTAATAGTCTCTGTGTAATTTATTTTGCTTTTTTGTTCGACCTTTACCCGTTGCCGCCCAGTATATGCCGCCATAAAGGTGAGATAAGAACAGAGGATTTTCATAGTTTGCAGCTAAGTGTCCTAAAGCGGTATAAAAAGAACGACCACCATCATATTGTTGATACCAGGCGATGGGGTGGAAGCTACCCATTCCTTGGCCTTTTACTTTGCCCCAATCCGCATTGGGGTTATAGCTGTTTTCGTCCACGGACAATATGTAGTGCAAGTTATCGGTTTGGGCATCACTAAATTGGTACCATTCATCGGTCCATAATAGTTCATCTGGCATGGTTTCTAGCCCAGGGAAAGTTCGGCTCTCTACTTTAAGTCTTGCCGTTTGAATTTCAGGATGAATAATAAAGTGTCTGCCTACCAGCTTTTGATACCAAGGCCATTGATATTCGGTATCTGCGGCGCTGTGAATACCGACAAAACCTTTACCTGATTGGATGAATTTTTCCATCGCCTGTTGCTGCTTAGTATTGAGAATATCACCTGTGGTTAATAAAAATACAATTGCATCGAATTGCTTAAGGTTCTCATCATTGATACGACTTGCGTCTTCATGCCATTGAAGTTCAAAATGATGTTTTATTGCCAGTTTTCTTAGTCCAGTAATGCCTTCATTTATTGCCTTGTGGTGCCAACCATCTGTTTTACTAAATACTAATACCTTAAATTGCTTAGCGGGTACTGAATTAGCAAAACAGCTAAGAAAAATTGTCAGTAATATCGTTAATATCGCGGTGGTTTTCATCGTTACCTCGGCTAATAAGTTTTGTTTTTGTTTGAATGTTAGGTTTAAGATTTAGTCTTTTGTTTCAAGGTTATTTTAGTCTCTTTTTGACAACTGATGTTATAGTCATTATCGGCAAAAGTGGTAATTATTTTTAACGTGAAGGCTTGTCGACATTGCACGCTAATATTAATGTTATCGCTTAAGCTAGTACGCGCTTGAGCAATTAAATCAACCGAGTTCATAGCATCACCCTGACCATTAAAACGCAAATCTGTTATGCCATGGCGGCCAAGCTCGTTAATACGCCAGGTAATGGTGTTTTTTGGCGCATCAATGCGAAGTCCAATAGCGTGTTTAATTAAATAATTGATCGGCGCTAGACCTGACCAACCGATAAAATCAGCTTTTGCTTTTCGACCTTGTTTAATTGCCAGAGGATAATAATTTTCCCAAGCAGTGCCTGTTTTAAGAAAAACTTCCGTGGTGCTATCTAGGTGGTTCATAGCAATTTCTCGGGCTAATTCATATTCACCATTAACCTCTAAGCCCTGAATAACCATAGTATTGGTAGGCACCCACACAGCACCAGCCCAATAGTCACCATTAAAGCCTTCTTCATCTTTGGGGTGAGTAGGTACTCGGTGTTTGGTATTAAAAGATTTGGGATCATTTAGATGCTCTATCAAACGGGCTAGTTGCTTTTGATCTGGAATTTTTCCTAGCATGGTCCAGAATGCGGCGATAGTACGCATTGACATGAGCTTGTCATTTTTGCCCCAATCATAATAAAAACCGCTTTGTTGATGCCAAAGTTTGTCATTAATAAATTTTGCATATTCGTCAGCACGGGCTAGGTATTTTTTCGCTTCTTTATGTTTCCCTAATTCAGTGGCTATTTCGGCTAACCAACGATCAAAAATCACCATTTCTGCAGCGACATCAATGCCAGCCAGCATTTGTTCATTGCGCGGGGAGTCATCCATGGCTGCTTTATCAGTAAGGTATAATCCTGAATTGGCATGGTAAATTTTTTTAAAACTTTCCCGATAGTTAACTAAGGGCAAATATACATCACTGAGTCGTTGTAAGTTACCGGTAACCCTATAAGACTCAAGCTCGGCCCAAGGTAGAATTGGATGGTTTAGATTTCCTTCTGTACCTGGCTCAGACCAACCGACAACACCTAAACGTCCATCTTTCTCACCAATTTCACGGACAATTTCACCGTCATTCATTTGCATGCGATAGAAGTTATCTAAGCCTTCAATACTAGGGAAAATATGGTGAGCATAATTTCCCCACATGGTAGAAAAACTCATGTCCCAAAGAAATATATTCTCATTAAAGGCTTCATCAATAAAGTTAGAAACAAATGGACTGGTTGCCTGAGGTTTTTTAAAGTGAGCAAAACCAATTTGCCAAGCTTTATAATAAAAATCGATATATTCGGGTTTGTCGTCAAAAATAGGTTTCGGCAGTTTATCTTTATTTTTAGCATAGCTAGGTATGGCTTGACCTGAATAATGTTTTTTCGGATAAAAGGATCCTAGTTGTGCTTCAAAAGCGACAGCTGATGTGAATGCAGTACAATAAATAGCACTTAAAGCCAATGTTTTGATTATTTTCTTGAATGTCATTCCACTAATATCCCCAGTTACTTATAATGTTTTTAAGGTAGCGCCCATTTGTGGTCAATTGCTCATCTGGCCAAGGGCCTGTAATGGAAGCCTCTGCGGTGAAAATGGCGGCACCTTCATTTTTTCTCGACAAGGCCCAACTACAATGTGACAGCTTGTTTTTTCTGATAAAAGCTAACCACTTTTCTGTTTCCAAATAATCTACTGCGCCATCACCATTGGCAGTAACCGTCCCCCATTCAGAAACGAATAAAGCCAAACCAGCATCTAGTGCCTGTTGGGCTTTTTGTCTTAGTTCTTCTCTATGAGTACCTGCATAAAAGTGCAGAGAGTAGGCAATGTTTTTAACGTTTTTAATCGGGTTTTTAGCACTGATATCGACATCTTGTGACCAGCTTTGTGTGCCTACTAAGATAATGTTGTCTTTATCAATTGCTCTAATGGCTTTGATCACCTCGATGGCATAGGGTTTGATCACACTATGCCAATCAGTGTTTTTTAATGGTTCGTTATATATTTCATAGATGATGTGCGGTAAATGGCCATATTTTTTTGCCATCAGTTGAAAGAAATGCACAGCTTGCTCGACATCTCGCTCAGCGTGGTGTGAATGCCAGTCGATAATGACATAAATATTATTATCGATTGCCGCCTCAATAACTTGAGTTACTTTTAGTAGATTATCTTCGGGAAAGGTTAAATAACTACCTTTAAAGTCAGCGCCCATCGCGACACGTATTATCGAGGCTTGCCATTGTTTACTGATATTTGTGACCACTTCTTTTGAATAAAACTCTTCTCCAGACCAGCCGTTATTGCTCCAAAATAAACTCGGACCAGCTAATGATACCGCCTGATGATTTTGATTTACTAGCTGACCATTTTCAATGGCCAACGAGCCATGTTTTTCTACCGGGGTGATATTTGCCAGACTAAAAAATGATAATAACGTCAACATTAGTAGTACTAGTTTTGGCAACAAGCCCTTTGATGAACTATGGGTCATGGCGATATATTGCTTTGATTTGTCATTCCTTGACCCTATAGCGTTCTAATAAAACTTTCGTCTTTTAATCCTTAATTACTAATAGTTGAACGTACGAATATAAGATCAGTGAAAGTTGAACGATTGATGTTGTGTAAACCTACTGAGCTGAGCAAGATTAATCCGTCGTTCAAATATAGGAAATGAAGGTTTTTGAACGATATTGTCTACAGCTTATGTTCAACTACCGCTCAAACGATAATTACTTTGGCATGGCAGAATGAACAGATTGATGAAAAGAGTGATTGGTGTTTTTGATAGGTCAGGACTGACTTGCTTACTGTTGTTTCTGAGCGTTCCTTGTTATAGCGTCGAAAACAAAATGGGCGGTACTCGAACATTGGTTGGTGATAATACTTCTTCGCTATCAATTAGTTCAAGTCAAAAGCGAATTGAAGTTGAAAGCTGGAATCATATCTCTGCAGCTGAACAGGAGTTTGCCAACTTAACTCAAACCAGTGACGCCTATGATATTAGCTACCAGCATGTGCTTACAAAGAGTGGAGAAAGCCTTGAAATAAACACTATCTTGGTGAAAAAAATCATCGATTGGACTCGTCAACATAGCAATGGCATTAAGTTAATCTTTAGTGAAACTTCACCGACAGTCGGGCAGTTGGATAAACTTACATTTAAATTGAGTATTGATCTTAATCAGTTGACCTTACCAAATAATGTTGAAATATTTAGCAGCTATCAGTTAGGTGATAAAAGAGCTGAGGCAGAAAAGGCATTACTTAGCGACATTGCTTACCTTAATTTTACCTTATTTGGCCGTTTTCACGACGATCAACAAAGAGCATCAATTTTAGCTACCAAGATAGTTGCTTTACCAATGAGTGCTGATAATCAAGACTGGTTTTCTCTAGAATTGAATGTGGCAGACTTTGACTATTACTGGCAACAAGACTGGCAAGAAAGATCAGCTAAGCACAAGGAAGTTATCCAAGAGAAAATTCTTGGTTTGATCATCACGGCAGAAAGCAAAAACACTAAAACGCTGCGAAATTATTTAGCGTCTGATTTACCAGCAGATTTCGAAGAACACTTTATCGAAATTCCAATTAAATTAAGCACATCGTCACAGCTGTTTTTTTAATAACACTATGTAAGCCCGCAAGTAACCTCGCAAGCTATAAATTTAATTGCGCTTTTCTGTATTGTGTCGGGGTGACAGAGACCAATTTTTTAAAGAAGGTATTAAAAGTTGCCTTAGAGTTAAATCCTGCTTGATCCATGATTTCTAGCATGGTGACTTTAGCGTTTTCTTCTTTTGTTAGTAATGTTTTTGCTTCTTCAATTCGGTAACCATTGATAAATTCAAAGAAGTTTTGTTTAAAATGACGATTAATCACTTGGGAAAGCTGTCTGGCCGGCATGAATATTTGAGTTGCCAAACTATCTAAAGTTAACAAGTGATTCAAATAGGGTTTATGCTCTTGCATGTATAAGGTTAGCGCTGCTATATGTGCGGGATCTATGACCTGTTTTACACTGTCGTTTTTGAGAGTACTGTCAATTCCTTTAAATAATTTTGATACCCCAAGACTAAAAAAGATTAAAAAGCTGATAAGAAGCATCACCATAATATTGGATAGCTGACCCAACATAGAATAATCTATATTGAGATGCAATTCTATAGAGCTCATATAACCTAAAGTGACGAGTACGGCTTGGGCTCTTATCACTAAAAATCCTATAACAAGAATTTTTAACCACGTTAAATCTACCGCTTCTATGTCTGCATATTCATTTTTAATTTGATTTTGATAATGGCGGATTTCTATTAAACATAATATTGAGCAAAAGGTACGAAAGCACTCCCTGAATAAGTTAATAAAACGGGTATAGGCGGGTTCATCCTCTAAACTGTAACCGTTTAGTAACGCCAATTTTGTCTGGCTATCCAGTAAATACCAATGATTGAACTCATGGCCAAGATAAAGCACAAAAGGCAGTAGATACAATAGATCTGTTTTTTTAAAGCTAAAGTTTTTGTAAATCAGTGAGCGTACATAGAACAGTAATAATACCGCTTCAAGCCAATAGGCACTGCCGAATATATAAAAAACATTCGGTGAATAATCGATAGCAAATTGGCGGAAATCTTCACCAAAATTAATTAAAGTATCTAAAGGGATAGCAGCATAGGAAAGTAAAAATAATGCCAGCAGTATATTGCTTTGCTTTTTACCTTTTTTAATGAGTACTAAAAAAAATGCAAACAAAAGACACTGGTAAATAGTAAACAGTAACGCTAAATCAAGCGTATTAAAAAGAACAGTTTCCATGCAACGTTAGTCTTATTATTTTTATTAATGCATCCTCTAACTTATACAAAGTTATTAAATAATGCAAATCTTTGTTTTATAAGGATTCGTAACAGTATTGTAACAATTTTGGCTGTTGCTAAGAGCACTACTTTTCTAGAAAGCTTTATTAGTGGTTATTAACAGTCTCTATTAACGTTTAATTTAAAATACATTCGGGGAACTGGCGCCTAAATAACATTGATTTCTTTCAAATGGTCACCGGAGTGACCAATCATAAAGTCGATGCCTTACAGCAAGTTTGGAGCTTAAAGTGACTCATTGAATTAAGGTCTGAGAGTCATTGTTTGCCTTATAATTTACAGCTTTAGCCATAACTATTTATCTTTCGAGTTAAGTTATCTTTAACTGTAGGCCATTCAGGCTTGATGATACTGAAAAAAGCACTGCTTCTGATCGTGCCGTTTTCTTGTATTCGGCAATCTCTTTGAACACCCTCAAATTTAGCTCCTATGCCTAAAATAGCCTTTCTAGATTTTTCATTTTTCTCATGAGTCTGTAAAGCGACTCTATTGGCATTAAGTTGTTCAAAGGCATAGTTGAGCAGGAGTAATTTGCAGCGTCTGTTGACAAATGATCGTTGGGCTTTTGGCTTAATAAAGGTATAGCCAATCTCAAGTGCTAAATGATCAGGTGAAATGTTGAGGAAACTTGTTGATCCAACAACGTCATTATTTTGTTTATCTATAATGACAAAAGGCAGTTGTTGATTAACTTTTTGACTTGCTAAGCAGCTATTAATCCAAGCTGTTGTCGTTATTAAGTCTTTACAGTAGTTAAATGTAGTCCATTGCCAAATTGAAAGATCGTCACCTGCATCAGTTAGTGCTTGAGAATGGTCGAGTGCCATTGGTATTAGTTTTACTTTATCATCTTCTAACTCTACCGATTTTAAGGGGAAGTGATTATTCATAAATTTGTTCTCTTTTAAGCGGGTAATGGTAAGCAGTAATTGCAATTGAGTATGAAGTTGTTATGGTCTAGAGCAAACAACCAGATAGCAGATAAAGACTAGACCAATGAAGTCACTTCATTTCAGCCAAAACCTAAACAACAGTGAAAACAACAAGAAACTAGCCAAATATTTGCAGTTGGCAGAAAATATTCGTTTAGCTATTCGTGATGGACAATTATTACCTAATGAGGCGCTTCCTTCGGTAAAGCAATTAGGGGATATGTTGGCTGTTAACCGGCACACAGTAATGAAAGGGTTGGCAGAACTTGTTGCTGAAGGCTGGCTTGAGTCTCAAGAACGTATCGGTTATCGAGTAGTTGCAGATCTGCCGATTGAAACAAGCATAATAATTAACTCTCAATCGAAAGGTAAATTAGCGGGTTCAAGCAAAGCTGATCATGAAGAGTTTAATTTTCAATTGGTAAAGCGCGGCTGTCCACTGCCTGAATATCCGAGTAATACTTACCAATACAATTTTACTGGCGGCCAACCAGACATGTCACTTTTCCCCTTTGCAGAATTTAAATCGCAGATGAGTGATGTATTAACTCGTGTCGATACTAGTAAGTTTGGCTATGGTGACAGTGCAGGAGATGTTGGCTTAATTGAAGAAATTAAAGTGTATTTGCGCAGAGTAAGGGCGTTAACTAATAAAGAGGTGGTTATTACCAATGGCTCTCAAGAGGCGTTATTTATTATTGCTCAATTATTATTACAGGCAGGGGATAAAGTTGCAGTAGAAAACTTGGGGTATCCTCCTGCCTGGGCCGCTTTTAAAAGTTCAGGGGCAGAGCTCATTGGTATACCACAAGATCAGTTTGGCATGATGCCGTTGATATTAGAAGAGAAAATAAAACTTGGTCAAATAAAGCTTATTTACTTAACGCCATTGCATCAATACCCAACCACCGTCACTTTACCAATAAGTCGACGAATGAAAATTTATCAATTAGCTCGTCAATACAAAATACCTATTATTGAAGATGACTATGACCATGAGTTTCATTATAGTTGCCAGCCACTTGCTCCTATGGCGAGTGACGATCCTATTGGTTTAGTAATTTATATTTCTACTTTTTCTAAAATCATGTTTCCAGGGGCCCGCATTGGCTTTATTGCGGTTAATAAGTCATTGGCACAAGCTGTTGCTGAGTATCGACTATTAATTTGTCATAAAGGTAACGTGTTAATGCAGTCAGCCTTATCACGTTGGATGAAGTCAGGGGAGTTTGAGCGACATTTACGCCGAGTAACTCGCAAGTATCAACAGCGAAGAGATCACGCTGTACAGTTACTGTCTAAAGAATCGATATTTAATTTTGAAGTTCCTGATGGTGGCATGGCGTTGTGGTTGAAAATAACGAATGAAGAAATAAGTGCTAGAGGATTAGTTGCTAAAGCAAAAAAGCAAGGTATCTATTTGCAACACGAAGGTGATTTTCAACTCAATGATGAAGTTAATAGTGATAGTTATCTTCGATTAGGTTTTGCTAGTATGGATGAAGAGACGTTTGCTCAGGGTATAGCGTTGATTAAAAACATAATTATATAAATCAACGGGATTGAAATAACATCTGAGAATAAGTCTAACATGGTTTGTTTACTGTTTTTACGGTATTCTATAAGTAGTATTTCCTTAAATCTAAGGTAATTTAGATTGAATTTTAAAGGTGTTTTTCTTAGTACAGTGAATTCTCTGGTAACTTCAATTATTTTCACTGGTCTATTTATTTTTCCCTGTTTTTGGGTTAAAGCCGATATTGTCAAAGTTGTTACTGAGTACTTACCGCCATTTCAAATTAAAATGATAGATGGCTCTCTTGGTGGCTACGGGACTGAAGTCATTGCTGAGTTATTTAAATTATCTGGCGATACTGCTGATGTTCAAGTTCTACCTTGGGCAAGAGCTTATGGTATTGCCAGAAAACAGCCGAATGTTTTAATTTATTCCATCGCACATACAAAAGATCGCGATGCTCTATTTCATTGGGTGGGAAGTTTAAAATATGAACGTTTTTATTTTTGGGGCTTAAAGAGTCGGTATAAGCAAGTTGACGACTCTTTTGAATCGCTAAAAGAGCTGTTGATTGCCAGTGCTAATGATTATAATACCGAGCAATATTTAATAGACAATGGATTTAAGAATACTTATAAAGTTGTTAAAAGTAGTCATAGTTTATTGATGTTAGAAAAAGGACGTGTTGATATTCTTTTAAGTAATGAACTGGTGCTGAAATCATTAAGCGAAAGCATCGGCTCTGACTTTTCTCAGTTAAAGAAATTACAAGAAGCGAAAGACTTGCAAAATAACTTAAGTATTGCATTTAGCTTAAACAGCTCACCTGAGCTGATTCAGCGTTTTAAAATAGCATATCGTGAATTACTTACTTCAGGGAAATTAGCCGAAATAAAGCGTAAATGGTCAATAGTAGATGATAATTTTCAATAGCTTTATACCGGTACTATAATTCCTAGTAAGGAGTTTCTATTAGTTTACGCCTCTAAGTGAACGTTCACTTTCTTTTTAAATTATGCTAGGTTGTTGTATCCAATATACTAAAGTTTAAGAGGATTCATATGAGCAAAAGTAAAGTTATTGTATTATCAATAGGGGTAATTGCCGTTGCCGCTATTGCATTTAGTCAACTAAATCAACCAGAACCAGTCAAGCAAGTCAATAAAGACAGTAAGATTACTGCGCCAGTAAGTAAAGCAATGCCGCAAGCTGTTCAGCAGAGTAAACCAGTAGAAAGTCAAAGTGCTTTAGTAACTGATCAAGCCAACAATTCGGCAACTGATGATAAACAAAGCGTTCAGCCATTAGCTAAAAAAAGGCCAGTACAAGAAAGGCAACATGATCTACCAGCTGACCATCAACGTGCGAATAGCCAAGCAAGACAACATGGTCATGAAAGTCATAATCATGGTGAGCAAAATGCACCAAGACCGCCTGGAGAGCCTAAAAAACCAGTTCCATCACAAGAGGCTCCTAGTACTAAATAACTATTAATAATTTAGTTACTTCGCCATTTATTAATTATAAATCAAAGTACTGCAAGGGATAGCAGTGCTTGTAAAGAATTTAATTCCACCCTTCTAATTGATAGCCAGTAAAAATCCTTTCAGACAATTTAACCGATAGCCAACGAATAAAATTGCTCAATATTTTTATGTTAGCTGTTTTTTTGAACAATTAAATTAATAAATTAACAAAAGATTATCGTTAAAAACCACATCTATTTACAAATACCTCTCGAAAAATAGCTTTTTATTGCAAATATGCAAAATTTATTTTGATTTTTTATATGGTCTATAAGGTATTGAATTACCGAACAACCCCAATTATACAATCGTATGTACGAAGTTCTTCAGAGCAAATTAAGGTGGATACTGTATACAAACTATATTATAAATATTGCTGAAACAAATAATTACAAAATCAAAAAAATCACATAAAAACAAGAGATGGATGTATTAAGTTAGCTGAAAAAATGTCTGCGTCATAATTTCAGTAAGGGATGGTTTTCCTGCTTGGGAAACTAAAATAACTTAAAATCACTTGAAACAGGTCACAATAAAACATGATAAACCCAACTAAAAAATCACTCTTAGCCAGTGCAATATTTCTTGCGCTAAATATTCAAAGTGCTCAAGCTGCTGAGATGTGCACGGCAACACCAATAGATCGCCAAGGCGAAGTTGCAGCTAATACAGCCGAAGCATTATGTCTTACTGATTACGGTCTTTACTTACATGTAAATGTGCCTTATGAAAACAGTAACGTTACTATTACTCTTTCTGGTGGTACATTTAGCGGCTCATCAGATGCCGGCATCAAATTATATGATGGCGATGACTGGAGCGGAAATGTAGAAGAAAGCAGTCTGACTGCTGGTACTAATGACGAAAGCATTAGTTTTGTTTCTCGTGCGGGAAATCGTTATTTCAAAGTAGATGGTAACATTGAACAAGTCAGCTTAAATGTAACTATCACTGGCGGTGATATTCCACCACCAATGCCAACTGAATATGTTGTTTATGATACCAATGTACCAGTAAGCATAGGTGCTGCTCCTATTTCATCTAAAGCAAGCTACGGCTCAGCGGTTACTGAAATTTTAGCTACAACCTACTCTGGTTTTGAAGCGATTGCTGGCTCAATAAATGATCCTATTAGCGATGTTTCTGACGCTATTCATTACCTTGCTAAAGCAGATGACTTAGCAGATCCTGATCTTAACCAATTATTATACTTTTTAGCTTCTTATAAATATTATTCTGAAGCAATGACTGACGCTGAAGCCTCTGCATTAAGTACTGCATTATTGGCCGTTACCCAAATGACCGATTTTGT
>JALJPB010000097.1 GCA_022969175.1 Colwellia sp.
GACAGTGAACAGTAGCCGCGATCCAAAGTCCTTTCAGCATTTCTTCCACATCACCTATACGACAGTGAACTATACGTACTTCTTAGGAAGTTTATGTATAACAGCATGTTAAGTATAAAGTCGCATTTTCACCATTGTTTTATGATGCTTTATATTCAATCAGTTATAACTAGATAAAAAGTAAAGGGTAAAACACCATTATAATTTAAAGAACGCACACACAATAATTCACTGTGGTATAGACAACATACATCTTCTGTAACCAGTGCTTACGAGCAGCTCGTGAAGATATACTTCAGTCACTTGTAGGTCACGATGTATTTTTCTAACCTCAAGTGAGGTAAGGATGCAGAAGCATCTCATTCGCCTTACTCAAAGAAAATGGAGAGGAAGATATATCAATCTCCATTAACAATAACTTATTGGAAGTCACTTATTAAGTCAATGCTAACCAATCAGAAAAGGACATTTTCATCTTTTTCTTTTGTTTTGAGTATTCAGTTTTCAACCAATGTAACTTCATCGAGATGTTTGACGATGCATGAATATCTGCGTTTTCACTGTGATTACACTCCATACATTGGAAGTCCGCTTGGGTCTGACGATTTTTTTTATCATAATGTCCACACTTATTACAGGTGATAGAAGTTCCTGCCGCATGCACATAACGGGGTTCCGGTAATCCGACACACTTTAGTTTATAAGTTAGTACGTGTTGTAGTTTTTGGTACTGCTGACGACTTAGCATTCGAGAAAAGTTACTTTTTCTAGCAAATTTAACACGCTTTTTATGGTGACCATTCGCTATGTTACTCAAGTCTTCCATAACAACCTGAGACTCATGTTTAAGTGCAGTTTCAACAATTTCATTAGCAACTATAAAAACTATGATATCGCCGTAACCACGCCATTTCTGCTTGGCTATACGTCCCATTTTTTGATGGTTTTTATGACGTTCCTCGTGTTTTTTCTGGTATTTTTTTAACTCTAAACCGCTAAAAATCCCTTTTGTAAGTACCTCTCGGTCTTTTGTGACAGCATAGGCAGCCAAAGCATCAATGCCCCTATCTACACCTAAAGTCGTTATTGGCATAATAGCATCGACTTCAAATTCAAAAGAAATTGATAAAAAATAGCCATCGTCACGCTTTACCAATTTATAAGATTTAGCTTGAGCCTTTTCGATAAATTCAGATTGGTGCCACTGTGAAAGTTCCAACGACAACAATATTCCTGTTCGACTTGAAAAAGATGTTAATTCGCCACTTCTCGTATCGACCATATTAGAAATAGTCGTTTTATTTATCGCAAATTTTGACTTAGAACTGTGAGTGTTGAGATAAATGAAGAAACGGTTTTTATCATCTTTTAAAAGCATAGCCCCGTCATTGGGTCTGCTTCTTAACCAGTTCAAAGGGCGAGGCATTCCGTCCCACGCTTTTGTATAAATAAGATCTTTGGCAGCATCTTCTTGAACAGTTGTTATGGACATGGCTAAAGCCTCCATACCAAGTCCATAGTTATCAATAGCTCTACTTTCTCTTGTAGGAAGGTTGGCTTCTTGTCCAATAATCTTCAACTCCACCGTTGAACTAATTTGAGCTGCAACATCTTCAATAACAGAACCTTTTGTACCATTTGCTAATGGTAATGGCTTCACTATCTGTGCGACTTGCTTTTTAACTTCACCAATAGCTTCTTTTCGTCCTTTTTTATCCAGTTTTGATATTACTTCAACATGGAAAGCCATTTTCTCAAGTGATTTATAGTAAGCGTTTTCAGCTAACTGCATTTGTGTATCGATGATATTTGCTTTTTTTGAACTCAATTTAACTTTGAATACAGCAGCTTTAAACGCTTTGATTTTTCTAGGTATAGATTTGTCCATTATAATCCTTTGATAAATAGCGATAATACATTTCGACTTCCCTATAAAAGAAGTTAACGAATTAAACTATTAAAAACAAGAGATTAGTTCCCACACAATTTATTTGAATTAGATATGTCTCTATAGAGTCAATTTAAATCTAGTTATTTATTTAATAAAATCTCAGTAGTTTTCTTAATGTCGATTAGCTGACAAACTAAATCAGAGTTAATTGTTCACTACAATCTAGGCAGTTTAAAGTATATGTCTCTCGCTTCTTTGCGACTTTTGTATTCTTACTATTACAACTTACACAGACCATTTTCATTGTTGTATTGGTATTACATTCACCACAATTAATAAAGTATCCATATCGCCCATGTTGAGCTGTGTAGTTAGATTCTTCTCCGCACTTTTTACATTTTAGATTCGTTACTTTAGTTAACTCTGGTTCTGTTTTAATTGTAGTTTTAACATCTATTTTCATCATAAGAAAATTAGTTATTGATATTAGCTCTTCGTCATTGAAAGCTGGCCTAGTGTCAAAGGGATTTAATACATTTACCATTGCGGGTCGTAGCTTTATTACTTCATTAACTTTATCAACTAAGAACTCAGTTTTAACAAGATGAATGGTGGGTGATGGCGGTTTCTAACCACCACTCCTTTGTGTGTCTAGCAAGGTAATATGATAATCTGTCATCTAGTTTAATTATTTTTTTCAGTATGTTACTGTGTGATTTATAGTCAAAATTCGTTTGAATTGAAGTTTTAAACAAAATATTGAGTGTATCTTGAATATTATTCTATTAAATATGTAGGTAAGGACAATTATGGATGTCGGACGAATTTTTACTTTATGTGAATTAATAGAAAAAGATCTAGAAAAACAAAAAATCCCCCTTCTAATTCAGCAGATATCTCTTGGTATTTATGCGGGATACCCTAGATTGAAAAAAGAAACTCCTGAAATTTTTATCAATGCTTATAGAGAATTAATATTAAGAATCCCTAAAATGGAAATAGTGTCCTATCCATTAGATATGGATGATATTAAATTTCTAGAGTCAATTGATGGAGTAGATAAAATTGGATTCAATCTATTACAAAAAATATACTCTATAGCTGATGAATTTTCATTCGAAGATAATGAAAAAGTTAAAGTAATTAAATCATTCAAAGATGAATTCGATATATTTTATAATAGAATTAAAGAAATACGACAATCTTTAAAAGGGATATGTAGCAAGGAAGCCACAGAGGACGCGTTCGTTAAAATATATTTTCCGTCTGGGGTAATTGAATCGACCCCTCAATCAATCTACTCACAAATTAAAAAATTCAACAATTCCTCTAGATTAATTCAAGAAATAATCGGTGAAAAGCAAACAGACCTGAAATTGATCGCGATTAAAGAAGGAAGTGTATTTATTACGTTATCTGCTACTGTTGCTCTGGGTGCTGCTTTAGCAGTTGCAGTAGAAAGAATACTTAACCTTCATATAAAGTACTATGATTTAAGACTGAAAAAAGAGCAGTTAAAAAAAATAGAGAAAGAAAATGCAAGTGACGAAAATGCAAGTGACGAAAATCAACTTGACAGTATAGGTTCTGTTTTTTCTAAACTATCTAAAATCGCTACAACGCACTTTAAAGATGATGATGAAATGTTGGAAATATTGAATGCAATTGATAAGAAAATTAAAGACCAATTTTACGTTGAACTTGAGAGTACAATAAGCTCACTATTTGAAAGGTATCGCTCTGAATCAATTACTGATGAAAGAAAAAATGAATTATCAAATGGTTTTAAACATTTTCTGAAGCATTTAAGCAATGAAATAGAAAAAGGAGTGACGTACACTACGGAATTTCCAGATAAAGAGTGTCATGAAGATGACACCGATAATAATTTCCTTAATGCTAGTTCTTATCAATTAAAGCAAGCAGGGGCTTTAATGTCTCATTATTCTTTATTAAACAAAGTCGTTAAACCAAACGTCAAGCGCCGAATAGAGAATAAACCTGCAAACGATGACAATTTTTCATCCTCTATAGGAAATTAAAAATCACTAACGTTGTTAAGGGAAGTTTAATGAAATGTCATGATTTCCGAAACGGGAAAGCTTGAGAGTTTTAATGTAATTAACCAGTATTTGGTAACGTTAGTTAAAAAACAGTTTATTAATGCTTACAGCTGCATTGAAGTTTCAAATATTCTATAAGTGTCAAATACCTCAATAGTGTTTACCATTTTAGAGTCTATGCAATTGTGATTATTGCCAATCAAGTCGAGGGTAAAAACAGCTTGTTACTGCTAGTTGAACGTTACATCAGTAAATGAGTTTTGGCCTATTATTAAACCGTTATTAATACAAAATATAATTCAAATCAACTTTAACTCCTCTCTTGTTAACTTCAGCAATATGGAAAAAGTGATCGTTTATATAGCCAACTATCCTGCCAAACTAACATTACTTAAATTTAATGGTTCAGAATTGTCGTTAACTTCTATTTGTTCTTTTCTACAGCTGGATAACTTATAACCCAGTTGCTCGATATGTTTAGTTAATTGAGTCAGTGTAAATAGAGGAGTTAAACCAAGTTTTCGCCAATAAATGAGTCGTTGCTCTGCCACTTTTCTAAGTTTTATAAAGTTATTGTCTCTACTTCCAACTAATAAACACAAATTTGATAAAGTTACAGGCTTGTTATTCTCTTCTAGGCTGAACGTTTTGTGCCCTGTCGTACTTTCTGAAATTAATTGATATATATCTTCTATAATAACTTCAATATGTTGGTTGTATCTCTTTAAAGAAGCATGATGTCCTTGAGCCTCACGATATTTTACGACATTTAACTTGTGAGTTTTATATTGATCGTGAGATAGGCTTTTTATATTGTCGAGAGTTACTTTCTTCGATTTATCGAGGTCAACAACTTTCCCCTGCGGTGTATCAAAGTAAACAGAAAATAGCGGTTCTAACTCATCCAATGACAAGTTGCATTTAATGCCATTCCTATTCCATCTTGAGCGTATTTCCGCAGCTCGCGTCCTTGCTGGATTCATTTGATTATAAATTTGGTAGTTCGATTGATTGCTTAAAAATATACAGTTAATTTGGGGGAGTATCAATTGGGCTTTTAGTTTAACGACATTAATTATTTACCAGCGTACAACGAAAAACATTCTGATTGAACAATCAGAAACAGGTTAACGCTATAGACTTCTTCGTGCGCGAAGCGGAAATTAGTCAAAATTTATTTTCCCTATATTTTACAATGAATCATTTCTAATCATGTTTTTTTTATAACTAAAAATATGCTTTAATTAGCCCCACACGGACATACTAATAATTAAGGGATCACATGACCACCGAAACCATCAACGACGATAAAGCCACTAAACCATCATCAACCAGAGCTTGGGTATTACTGGCCATTGGTGTATTCATCATTTACTTATTATTTACGCCAGACGTAGAACCAATTAAAACCACTAGCACAGGAGTAGCCGTTGACTTAAACGCACAGCGTGAAGCACTCAAAACCCATTTTAACGGTGCAGAAGAACCCACCACCCAATATGCTAATTGGGCAGGTGATGGCATCTTTTTAGTGGCAGTGTTAGACAACCAAGGCAACCGCGATGGCTATGCCCAATATGTTTGCCAAACCATTACTGACTTCCAACTAAACGGCACAGGCATAACCGTGCAAATAATCAAAGCAAACAACAAAAGCCACAAGCTATTAGGCTACGCTCGTTGTAAATAATTAGCTGTCTTAAATGTCACAAGGATGCTGACAAATGAAAAAAAACTATAACAAAGTCATATTCGTTATTTTTACCGTATGCTACTGCACATACGTCTTCTTTGACTATGACTATGAACAAGAATTAACATTAAAAGAGCAAGAGGTTTACTATGATTATCTCGAATTGTGCTATAAAACAACCGACGTAGCTAAGGCCAAAGAGTTAGTGAAAAAATTAACACCTTGTAAAAAGTAATTACTTTGCTAATTCCGGTTTCTAACAAAAAAAATATTTATCAGTTATTTATATAAAAAGTAAAAAAGGATAATCGTATTCATGAGTGAAACAACAGCTCTAGTGCTTAAAACTATATCTGCTATAACCTCGCCCAAGGCCGCTATAAAGTTCATATCCATTGGGACTTTCATTGTGTTAGCCTGGTGGTTAATTCCGCCTATAATGATTAATTTTAATGTACCACCTGACGGTGTAGGTACTGTTGTTCTGTTTATTGGTATTGGTTCGGGCGTGTTGTTTGCGGAGCTAATGAGTTTTTTATATTCTAAATATCAAAATAGTCAAAAGGAAAATAGTAAAAAAATAGCACAAGAAAATATCGAGCAGTTAGCCTTGGATAAAGAAAGAACTTTGAAAGAAAATTTTCTTTCAGAGTTCAAATGTATTTATGAACATATTCGCAGAGTAGAATTAAAAGTGTTACGCAATCTAACTATTGATAACATAAAATTTTGTTGTCACGAAGATGCGATTAAATACCTTTCAGAGATACAAGCTATATTTAAAGTTACAACAGTTAGAGGTACGGATTTCATTTACGAAATTAACCCCGCTATCAAAGCCTTTATTGCTGACCACTGGGATCAAGAAGTACAAAGAGAAAATGATACCTTTATCTATCAGACCCCACACGGAGGAGAGCCTATTTTCGAATTGTTTAAGTCAGATAATCAAAACTCACGTATAGATTATAAAGTATTGGTATCCGCAAAGAATATGGATTGTTTTTCCTATAGAGAAGTAGGAGAGCCATCGACGGTATCTATTGAAATTTACAATCCTAATTATAAAATATTCAGATCTACATTTGAGCATTTATTTGGTCTAGACGTAATAATGAAGCAAAGTGTAAGAATCGACCCAACAAGAATAATAAGGTAAATATAAATTAGGTTAGCGTCGCCTGATGTGTTTGTGAGCGTGTCGAATTCAATCTTATGTATTATACACAGCCAGACAAAGTAAACCACTTTCACATATTACAACGCGCAGTTATCGCAGTTATCGCAACTTCATGCTACAGTTTTCGCATTTCGCATCAGCGCGGCGTAATGAGTATTCAGTCATGAAGATGGTATATACCAATGAAAATCAGTTTCTTGCAAACAATGTAAAAAACCTCATTGAGGCGCAAGGAATTAATACATTTATCAAAAACGAATTTTCACAAGGTGCTGTCGGAGAAATATCAGCTTTTGATTCTTGGCCTGAAATTTGGGTTTTTGATGACTCAGATTTTGAACGTGCAGACGAAATTGCTAAATCATCACAGAGTAGTGGTTCTGGTGTTGATTGGGTTTGTAATAATTGCTCAGAGGAGAATGATCCTTCATTTGAAATATGTTGGAATTGTCAGAGTGGAAACACATAACCGCGACTATGGCATTATCGATACAAAATCTAATCAGAATCGACATTTAACCCTCACTTGCTAACTTCCGCTTTGTGGTCAGGCTGTGTGAAAACTATTTTGAAGTTGTGGAATTAGACAATTTAAGATAAAAAAGGCTCCGTAGAGTAAATTCTATAGTATGTTAGCTGGCAAATTACCCATTAATTTACGTAGCGTTACATAATAATTTTACCCTGAGAGTTTTCACACAGCCTGTGGTATTGGCTGTCATAATATATAAAAAGCTAAAACCAAAAGCACGACTCTTTTATATATCGCAAACCACTTTCACATATTACAACGCACAGTTATCGCAGTTTTCGCAACTGCATACTACAGTTTTCGCAACTGCATACTACAGTTTTCGCAACTGCATACTACAGTTTTCGATTCACATCACGTTATATACTAATCCAGTTTGAGTGCAATTTTAACAGCTTCTAATGAACCTGTTTCTCGAAATTTCGTAACCCATGTGATGACAAATAAAGGGGCTAATAACATAGTAAACATAATGGATATAAAACCAGCCTCAAGCGTTCCATAAGCAAGAAAGACTAAGAGTAGTGTTATATAGATCAAAGCGACTGAAGGCATTATTATTGCGAGGCTAACCTTCCCCATAACAACTTTCATCTGTTCAACGCTTTTTACTTCCCAGAAATTTTTAAATAAGTATCCTACACCGATAAATATTGTCCAAAATATTGTATAAGCGATTATCGGGTTTTCGATTTCTTCTATTACATTTGCTTTATAGTGCTCTAGTGTTCCAGCGAAAACTAGAGTCCAACCTAAAAAGAATAATTTAACCAATATAAATATGTACTTATTCTCTAAACTAGGTGATTTCATTATTTATCCTTAAACATTAACATGTTAATTTATATGGAGGTTTAAATCGCTTATAACAACTATAAGTCATTTAAAAGGATAAAAAACAGTTGATTTTTACTCCTTCGCCGCTTATTTTAACCAACTATTATTAGCCTCTTAGTGAGGCGTTAAAGGGCTGGCGATGTCAACGACTAGAGAAAAAATTGAAAATAATCTCACGCTAACTATTCTAAGTGTGCTACTTGCCGGATTTTTAGCTGGTATAGGCACTTTCAAATGGGGATTAGAAACATTCAAATTAGAAATATCTACGAAAAGTTCACTTTGTCCAAAAGGAAGAGTCAAACTTACCGTAGATTCATTTCCAATTAACGCTAATACCATTATAAAAGGTAATACTTCTTCTTTTCACCAAGGAATATGTTTAAAGAGCGGTAGATATGAGCTCATAACTTCTGCAAAAGGCTATTCACCTAAAGGAAGTATAATCCAATTAGATAATTCTGATTTAGTAGCAATTGTAAATCTTGAGCCGATAAAAACTATTGTATTGAAAGGAAATGAACTCAGAAAATACGATGGTCAACCGTTTACGATCGTAGCGAATGAGGTTGATCTAAAGTCAGCAATTAGCGCCTTAGGTGAAGCAGGAAATATAAAGTTTATTTTCAATGAAGTTGAAGGTATCTTGAATCTTGAAATAGAAGATATACCTTGGGATCAAGCTTTAGATGTTATTTTACTCATGCATAGTCTTTCAATAAAAGAAATTGAACCTAAGTTGTTTATAGTGACAGGCAAGAAAGATAAAGAAAATGTTATCGAATAAATTCTTAACAAGTGACTATGGCATCAACGATACAAATCCTAATCCGAAACGTTGTTTGGCTATTGTTAGCTAATGCCCGTAGTGTGGTACTTATTGACGCCTTCAAAGAGTAAAAACTGCGGCTTACCTAATTGTCAGCAAAGTGACAATAATAGATATAGTCGCTATTTTCACATATGTATTGAAAAAAAATACTTAACTATATTTTAAGTTATAACTCTGAAGGATTTTATTTTTCAAAAATAGCAGTTCCTCGCGCAGCGCCACCCCCTTTAAAACTATAAGTAGCTAGGAAGTACCTTTTTTATTAAAGCTTATGACAGTAAATACCACACTGCAGGCATTAGACTTACTTAAGTTAATGACAGTTCTGGAACTAAAAGCGGACTATAACGCGCTTGTTAAGCGGCGTGAACCAACTGCTACACGTCCATTTAAGCAACTTATGTGTATTTAGTCGTAATCTCTACCAGTTTTTCAGCTGATAGAGAACTAAGCTTGATTTCAATATACTTTGTTATTTGGCGTGTTCGTTTATCACTATGTTGCTGCTTTCTAATTTTTATTAGTTGTTCATCTTTATCTAAAATGTCGCAATATACATTGTCACTGATGTTAGAAATAGAAGATAAATAGTACTCATCTATTTTACGACAACACTTTATCAAAAAGGTAATGAGTGTTGTCGCTTCTTTCAACGTAACTTTATCAGCCTCATAATCTGCCAATGTTTTCTTTATGTCAAAATGGTGGAAGGTTTCATATATATCAGAGGATTTTGATTCTAAATACTGCCTATCAGAAGAAGATAACTGAGCTTTTGACGTGCTAGCATGAACTATTCGATTTCTCCAGTGACACATAAGCTCAACCAGCAAATACCATTCTTTTTCTATGTCCGGAATAGATTTACAAAACTCAGAAAACCTTTTAGCTTTGGAGTCATGTGCAGCAAGCTCAACACTAAAGTCCAGCCCATTATTAAGTTCTTTCCACATTGCATCATCACTAATACTGTTCATATATTCAAAAAGAGTTTCGGCTGCAAATACTATAGAAGAACGAACCGCAAACCTACGAGCAGCAATACTTGATGTATTTACATTCTTAGGCTCCCACTTGATGTTTAGGGCAGGATCTACACGTGAATCTGAAGGTAAATTTGATAGAGCAACAGCAATAGTATTAAGGTTATGTACACCGTAGCCGATTTCATCTAGAACAAAGTGGAGGTATTTAGTTTCAGTCATTTAGTTGAACCTTGGTGGCATTGTCAGGACTCGAACCCGCATTTCTAAATTTAAAAAAGCTTTTAGTTTCTAGTGTCTTACCAATTAGACGATGATGCCAAGGCCAGCATTGTAAACTTTCAACGCACTATAATCAACGATACACATAATGCCCGCTTAAGCGGACAAAATTTTTTGCCTATACTTGTTCCGTTTAAAGCGCTTCTTACGTTCGATCACAGATTAGTCAACTTCCTTTAATAAATACTCTATTTTTTCTATTAAAGCTCTCGCATTTTTGATTAGTGCAATAGTACAGTCTCTATCCATTTCCACCTTCTTTCCATTCGTTTTGTAGCCTCCTCTATGAACACAATCGTGTCTAAGTTTAACTGCCAAAAACAACCAACGAACATTGCCAAAATCAATATCGAAAACTGATTTGTACAGTGGTTTAACCTTATCAATTTTATGAAAAATCAATTTATCTAGATATTTAGTGATAGTTTCTTCAACCTTATCCTTTTCCTGGTATAAGCTTTTTAAAGTTAAAGTCCGACTACCCAAATCAGGATCGCTTTCTAGTAGTTTTCTCATTAGGTCATCTGACTCAATAATTTTTTTCATGCAAACTGAGGCTAAATAACCTTCGATAGCTGCAACTACGTGACCGTGAATCATTACTAATAAATTGAATTCTATATCTTCTGAAACATCTAAATTAATTATCTTTTCAGCGCTATTAACTTGGTTTGAGAAAACTTCTAGGTATTCGTCTAAATTATATTGGCTTAAAGCACTTTCTTCATTCTCATATGGTGTCCCATAATCAAATCCCACACTAGTATCGTTTAAATGGCACTTAAGATTATTAAACGTTTTAGCTATGTAAACTTTATAATCTTTTCCGCAAGAAGAGCACCAGACGTCTTCCCAATGTTCAGATAAGCTGCTTTCTTCATTGTCAGCTAAATAATTTGGATGTGGGACATACACAGTTCCATCAACATGATTAACACAAGAACATATAATTCTTACATCTAGCAACATAAATAACCTCAATCAATATAAGTTAGAACATAACACCTCTCTATGAGGCAAATAATAGTTGGTTAAAATAAACGACGAAGGAGCAAAAACCAACTGTTTTTTGTCCTTGTTTAACCGCTTGTTAGGGCATGAATACGCTATCTTTTACTTTTACTACTTTCATAAGCTCACTGAAGTAGTGATCTAGTATTTTTTCTGTATCTTCATTGTTTTTAGATATTCTAGACGCCCAAAGTTTTTGCGCCTTTTTATAACTGTAATTAAAGTGAGGTGTGAAAGAACTATCGTACCGTGAAATTAGACCCATTTGAGTTACATCATCAAGTGCGTCATCACTATACCTAGTTGAATGAACATGCATTCCTCTCGTATTAACAATTCCATCAAAACTCGATTTAACATCAGTAAAAAGTGGTTCAATAAACTCATCTACAAGAGCTTTTCTACCAGCTTTAATATGCATTCTTTTTAGCTTTGTAGCGTAAGCATTGAGTCTTTCTTTAAGGATGTACATGTCTTGTAAGTACATATTTATTAGGTATTTAATATACTCATCATTATTGATTTTTTTACTTCTTGGTGGTGCAACTGATATCAAAGTTCCGGATAATTTTAATGCATCAAACGTGTTGGATATTTCAGTGTAACCGGAGAATATTGTATTAAAAGGGACGTGTTTAGAAGGCTCTGAAAGAGTTCCTCCCAGTTTATTATCTATAATAGGTTTCATATAAGCAGAAGCCCATTTCGCCATAAGTTCGCAATACTTTATATAACCTGACATCGACTAGTGCCCCAACAGCTTATTATGGTGCAGGATTAGTAATGTCCGTTCCATAATTAAAATTTAATTTTCATTAATATCCCATAAATTCAAAGCATTAGAAACCACCATGACCAATTTCCCATTAGAAACAGGATATTACTAAGCCCGCGCAGTAACCCCCCTCATAGAAAACGGTATTTATTACAATAAGGTCAAGCAAATAGACTTTTCTTCGTATTTTTTAGGTGTGTTATGGAGCCGGCTCAGTAATATGACATAAAAGATTCATTAGAAAATTTATGGTGAAAAATTATATCTAATGTCGCTGATACGCAATAAAGACGTTTAAATCATGTTGTTCTTAATTCCACTTATGCTCACTTCGCTAATGAAAGCATGAATTACAGTTTCTCAGAATTGGTGATATTTTGAATTACCAGTGGATAGCCTGTTTACTACGTAGTGGTATAGACGAACGATAGACGTTAACTGCATTATCATCTTTATGACCATACTTTTGTAAGAATAGATTTAAACCATGATGCGAAGAATTTCCTGAAGCTGGTGGGAGACATACACTTTTTATAGGTAATAATATATTTTCAGCAATTCCACCAGCCAATATCTTAGTGACAAAAGCCTCAATATAAGGAGTAAATGTTCCATTTGATGTACGAAAATCCCTTAGATTCTCTATTTCATCTTTACTTGGTAAAAATATTGCCCTCCATTCGCTTTCTTCTTTAAAACTTTTATCTTTAAAACTTAATATCGGAACTACGAAAGCGCTCCAAACCAAACCAATTAAATAGTTTTGGTCATATTCAGAAAGTCCTTTGTAGTATTCATTGGTGATATCTACCGATAATAACTGTACCTCTAATGATTTCATAATATCGACGATAATTTCTTCTTTAATCAAATCATCATAAACCACGGGCACTAAATGACCGCGTGCTGACCAAGAATTTTTATCAGCAGATAAATAAGAAGTAAATAAATCGAATTCCAAACAAACACCTTCCGACTCACCACCGTATGCTCTCCATTGACTTAATAAGTCGTTTGTTGAACAAAACGATAAAATGTGGGGGTTAATGTAATTTGTGGTTACTAGCCCTTCAATGTCTATTCTTTCACAAAGAGTATTAAGTAAATAATGCTCACTAGACTTAAGCACTTTCATTAAAATATTATTACCATCCAACATTTCTTGAGCATCATTTAGAAACCTATAATCTGTTGCCCACAAGTTATTTTTAATAACTATATTCTTCATTCCTTCAATTGATGTGTAATGAAACAGGTTTGGATACTCTATTTTTCCTGTTGTTTTTTCCATTATCAGCTCATCGACCTGACGAACGTTCTTTCCCAAAACGCCTATCAACTCTTTAATACATTTATCATTTTCCATATTTTAGACATGAATAATTAACTAATTTAGAAGAAGTTCACAGTATATCGACAGTAAAAACTTTACAACTTAATCCATGCGAATAAATTAATACTGCCTATATTTCACCATTATTTCCAACGCCATATAAGGTTCAGCACTATAAAGTGAACGACCGTTCGTTGTTCCTGAGCAGACATTTAGTTTCTCAGGTAGTTATGTCAACAAACCTTCACCAAGAAGTCTTTAATATTAGTCTATTTTCGTCTTCCCTTATTTCGGGAATAAGGTGCTCTTTTGTTACCACTAGATATTGTTAAAACCAACAATGAATGTAGAATGTTTATCTATCAATTTTTAGGTCTCTCCATAAATGAACAAATTAATCACAGTAATTATCCTCCTATCACTTTCTTCGTTTACTCAAGCAGAACCATTAAAAATAGCATCATGGAATATTGCTTGGTTAGGCTCCCATGGTTATAACAAGCGTGTAGATGATGACTATAAGCAACTAGCTAATTACGCCTCACAATTGGATGCTGATGTTATAGCATTACAAGAAGTTGAAGATGGTGAATGGGCAAGCAAAGTACTTGGTGATGGTTATGACTATTATTTTTCTACGCGAAACTATGTTCAACGTGTTGGTGTTGCCGTTAAAAAATCATCTGGTTACAAGGTTACATCTAGAGAATATAAAGCACTTGATGTTGGTCGTGTTCGTTACGGCATGGATTTAACGCTTACCAATGGCGATAAACAATTAAGACTATTAGCCGTTCACCTTAAATCTGGTTGTTTCGCCAAACCACTGGATAATGAAACAGTTACTTCAATGCCTGATTCATCTAAACGAAACGTCAAAGAAAAACGAGCCTGTACAAAGCTCAGTAAGCAAATAGAACCATTAGAGTCATGGATTGATGAACGAGCAAAGGAAGGCATCCCATTTATGGTTCTAGGTGACTTTAACCGCAGATTTGCTATTGATATCGAGAACTCATTAGCTGAAGACCAAGGTTTATGGCAGGCAATTGATGATGAAGGTAGTGAAGATTTATGGACACCAACACTTACTAAAAATTCAAAGTGCTGGGGCGGTTACTATAAAGATTATATTGACCATATTGTTTTAGACCCAAGGGCAAAGGCAATGTTTGTTATAGAATCTTTTAGTCAGTTGGTCTTTGATGGAAAATACACTAAGGAACTATCACGTTCTTTAAGCGATCATTGCCCTATCTCTGTTGAGTTGGAGTTATGATCTTTTATGTTTATTCAGTTTCAGGAGTAGTTAAATCACTATGACAAAAACGACACTTTATTGCCTTTTGTTTTATTAACTCTGCGCAAAATGGGCATTCAGTTTCATCATTTGAAGACTGACTTTTAACTTCTTGAATAACTTCTGTATTAGGTTCAGGCTTTATTTTAAATGCTTGAGAACAATGTGTACATCTTGAAGCATTTTTATCAACATACCCTTTGCATGAAGGGCATTTAGGCTTATTGTTTCCACTAATCATAAAAAATATTAAAGAAAGAAGAGGTGAAAATATAATTGATATAATGAACCCGAATATCCAACCATAACCCCACCTTGATGCTAATTGCCCTACAAGTACCGCACCCAATAACCAAAAACTAAAAATAGCCCAATCCATAACTTCTCCTTTTTAATAAATGGGTGTTATATGCCGTGGCACTATAGCCCTCAATTGGTGATATTTCTATCTTTTGTTTAGGTAGATTATCTTGAAAGATGAAAAATTAGTTTCATTTGGTAAAAATGTTAGAAAAATAAGAAAATCTAAAGGTATCTCTCAGGAAAAATTAGCTGAATTATCTGAAACTGATAGGAGCTATATGGGACGAATTGAACGAGGTGAAAAGAATATTACCTTAACCAAAATCTATCAAATATGTGATGCACTTAATATTAAGCTCGTTGATTTGTTTTAATAAACACTTTTCGGACGGTGATTCGACTCCCTAAAGGGGACTAGAACCAAACTAAACATACTTAATTTTAACTTTATTCATACTAAATGGTTATATAAACAGCCTAAAACAACCACTATTTAGATAATATTTTTGACTACACCAACAACTACACCGTAACCGCAACACCAAGTCACTTTCATAATAATAACAACAAGTTAAATCGTCAGTTCAGATGACGCCCGCTCCACCACATTGAAGGCCGACGAAAGTCAGCAGAATCAAGCCATAACTACTGGAAACAGTGGTTATGGTTTTTTTCGTTCTAACGCTCAATTAGTCTCAGATGGTCATAAATGGGCTACGAAATGGCACTGTGGTGACATTTTTGAGCCATCATCTAAAAATTACATTGGCACACGCGAATGTTATGCCTACCGTAAAAAAATATTTGATCGTCACCCTTATCTCGTTAATGCGCTCAAAACTAACTACCTAAGAATCTATAATGAGAAAAGTTTACGAGAAGCTAATCTTTTTATTGGTCGCATTGATAAAGAACTTATCATTCACGATCTCAATTTATCGGACTCTACTGACAGCATAAAAACCTTCTGTGATGACATTTCGAGTAAATGTAGATTTACAGTTATCGAATATGGCGAAAATAAAATTTCGTATCAAATATGTCGTGGTATCGCTAATCGCTACAAAATTGTCATTAAACCCTTCGATAATGAACAGCCCTTCATTCCAACACTGAATAAATTGAGCTGCCCTAAGTGGTGGTTTAAGAAAATAAACTTGATGCGCCTTCAATATATCGAACAAGTTTCAAGAAAACTCAACCTCGTTCATAAAAACGGTAGTTGCTATGCAAGCAAGTTCGCTGTTGAATGCAGGAATACCCAAAATAAGAACAATTTTGATTATTTATTAGCAAATTGTATCATTAATGAGGATGGCCAAACTTATAGCTTACTAGATGTTTTCAATACCTCTGTTTCAAATCCTCGACTTCGTA
>JALJPB010000098.1 GCA_022969175.1 Colwellia sp.
ATGTGCTCAGCTTGGTACGCTGTGCAAAACTTATTTTATATTACAAAACACAATTATAGGGGGCGAAAAACGCCTATTTTGAACCCGTTTATGCGTATTAAACTTGTAACGAAAAAATAAGTGTAATTACAAAATTGCTTTATGGTGCTGGGCAAGTTGTTTATGCGCTAAATTGACAAGTTACATACATCAATTTTTGCAATAGGCCATACCAAAAACATGTCTCAAATCTACATACCGCTATTTTATAGGGGATGTCGATTCTGAGCATATTAAAGTGGCCGCAATTTGCCTCTTACGTCTCTCTTTAAAGCTTCCTCTTTTCAATACTTGTACATAACAAATTATGCATCAAATATTTATGTTAATGCGATAAATCAAGCAATAACTTTGGCATTATCCCATTAATAAGTCGGATAAGCCAATGGAAATCTAGTTTTATTAACGAAAGGTCGGTTAGAAGAAAATTAAAAGAGATTAAACCCTAATTTAAAGTATGGTAAACTGCGCGCCATGAATGAAAGCAATTAAAGACGCTCAAGCTAGGGCCAATAAAAATGTCGCAAAATAAGCCTCAAAAAAAATCCAATGTTAAATTCAAGCAAAAGCCGCAAGATAATTTTGCACCAAAGCCAAAAAGACAGGTGAAAGGTCATTCAAAGGCAAAGCCGTTAATTGGATTAAAAAAAAATTCAAAAGCAGAGTCAAAAGATCATTTATCAAAAGCTTCTGACAAAACAAGCCGTGATTCAGCTTCAACAACTAAAGATGAAAAACCTCAAGTACGTTATTTCACCATTGATAGTGAAGACGAAGGTCAAAGAATTGATAATTTTTTATTGAAAACATTAAAAGGTGTACCTAAAAGTCACTTGTATCGTTTACTGCGTAAAGGTGAAATACGTGTTAATAAAAAAAGAATAAAACCAATATATAAATTAGTAAATGAAGACATTGTTCGTGTTGCTCCCATACGAGTTTCAGAAAGGAGTAATGAAATCTCAACCGGGCTTAATATTGTTGCCAATTTAGAAAAACAAATCTTATTTGAAGATGAACGATTAATTGTCATTAATAAACCTTCTGGCATGGCTGTTCATGGAGGCAGTGGTCTAAGTTTTGGCTTAATTGAAGCATTAAGGGCATTAAGGCCAGAAGCAAGAATGTTAGAACTAGTGCATCGACTAGATCGCGATACTTCAGGCTGTTTAGTCGTTGCTAAAAAACGATCTGCATTGCGACATTTACATGAACAACTGCGTAACAAAAATGTGCAAAAGTTTTATCATGCGTTAGTTAAAGGGCGTTGGCCGGCAAAATTAACTAAGGTCACAGAGTCATTAAAGAAGAATGATTTGAAATCGGGTGAGCGAGTGGTCATTGTCGATAATATTAATGGTAAAGAGTCAGAGACTCGATTTAAGGTTATGCAATACTACGAAAATGCTACCCTTGTTAGAGCCTTTCCTGTAACAGGCCGAACTCACCAAATTAGAGTACATTGCCAAGTCAAAGGTCATGCAATTGCTTGTGATGCTAAATATGGTCATGAAGATTTTGACGCGCAGATGAAAGAGAAGGGACTAAAACGTTTGTTTTTACATGCTGCGAGCATTGAGTTTACCCACCCTTTATCCAATGAACGCCTTAAAATAGAAGCGCCGTTAGAGCCTTCATTAGAAAAATTACTTACAAGGCTAGTTAAAAGTGCATAACTATAAATTAATTATTTTTGATTGGGACGGTACATTAATGGACTCTGTAGGTCGTATTGTTTCTTCAATGCAAGCAAGCGCTAAAGTCATCAATATTGAAGTACCCACGTTTGATCAAGCAAAACAAATTATTGGTTTGAGCTTGCCTAAAGCTATACAAGTTTTATTTCCTGACTGTACTCCTGAGCAAGAAGCTTTACTAATTGAGCAATATAAACATCAGTATGTCGAAGTAGATACCACACCAACACCGATGTTTAACCATGCGTTGAATTTATTATCAGAGCTTAAAAAAGATAATAAATTACTTGCAGTAGCAACAGGAAAAGCAAGGGCAGGTTTGCAACGGGTTTGGCAGGCAAGTAATACGGAGCACTTCTTTGACGCCTCAAGGTGTGCAGATGAAAGTTTATCCAAACCAGATCCCGACATGATTAATAGCCTGTTAGCTGAGCTTGATATTAAAAGCCATGAAGCAGTGATGATTGGTGATACCAGTTATGACATGGAAATGGCGCAACGAGCAGGTGTTGATAGAATAGGCGTAACATTTGGTGTTCATGACGAGCAAGTATTGTCGCAACATCAACCAAGGGCTATTGTTGATTCTTTAATTGAGTTGCAACGTTTGCTAGTTAAATAAGGCAATTACCTTATAAAAGGTAATTGCTCAGCTAATACATCTAACCCATGTAGTTTCAATAAGCTTACTAGTTTAATTAATGGTAAGCCTATTAGGGTATTTGGATCTTCGCCTTCAAGCTTTTTGAATAAACAAATTCCTAACCCTTCACTTTTAAAGCTACCAGCACAATTAAAGGGCTGTTCGGCATGTAAATAGTTTTCAATTTCATTTTGACTTAAAGGGTTAAAATGAACAATGAAAGGTTCTACTAATGAATAGCTTTGTTTGGTTGCACTATTATATACCGATAAACCAGTATAAAAGGTAACCGACTTATCGCTGAATTTTGTTAATTGTTTAACACCATTTTCAAATGTATGGGGTTTACCTAAAATATCACCGTCACATACGGCGACCTGGTCTGAGCCTATAATTAATGCATTGGGGAATTGGTTAGCCACCGCTTGCGCTTTTTCTATAGCTAAACGCTTAACTAATGCTTGTGGGCTTTCACCGACCTGTGCAGTTTCATCAATATTTGGTTTAGCACAGTCAAAAGGTAAATTTAACTTCTCAAGCAACGTTTTTCTAAAAGGGGAAGTAGATCCTAAAACTAATGTTTGCATAAAATAATGGGTCCGATAATTGTGTCAAAAATAACCTATACTCCTATTATTGGGTTAATCTTGAGCTTTTAAACACATAGCCCTTAATTTTTTAAACAAAAAAGGCAATTTCTTTTGACACTTGCAAGCAAGCACATTATTATGCGCGCCTTATGAATAATCTTAAGCTTCCGATAGCAATTAATCCGACCCGTAGCGCACAACGTAGGCTTGTGTGTCAAGGCGTGTATAAATTATCGGAAATGACTAGATTGCTTGCTGCATGTGAAGCACGTAGCGAGCAAGTACAAGTAAAAGCAAAGTTCGATGTGGATGAACGTGGTCTGACAGTAATGACAGGTACGGGCTCGGCATTGGTTGCATTTACTTGTCAGCGGTGCTCAGAAGATTTTGAACAGTTACTTGAAGCAAGTTTTACTTTTAGTCCTGCAAAAAATGAAGAAGCTGCTGAAGAAATTCCGTCATACTATGACGTAATACAATTAGATGAAAATGGTGAAGTGAACTTGCGTGACTTAGTGGAAGAAGAGTTAATCCTCATGATTCCGTTAATTCCTAGGCATGAACTCGAAGACTGTAAAGCAACTGCTGACAGTATTTGGGGGGAATTGCCTGAAGAGCTTGAAAAGCCAAACCCATTTGATGTTTTAAAACAACTCAAGTAGCAAATAGTCTACTTAGGGTTTTAGATAATAACCGATTTTAGGAGTAACTCATGGCAGTTCAAAAAAGCAAAAAGTCTCGCTCAAGACGTGGCATGCGCCGTTCACATGATGCTGTAACAGCAACACATTTATCAACTGATCCAGTATCAGGTGAAACACACCGTCGTCATCACATTACCGCTGATGGCTTCTATAAAGGTGTTAAAGTAATCAATAAGTAATATTTTTAATATTATTTAAAGGTTATGACTAGTTTAACTATTTCGTTAGACATTATGGGGGGCGATCAAGGCCCCCATATTACTATTCCTTCCGCTGTAATGGCAGTGAAGCACTCTTCTGATTTATATCTTATTCTTTGTGGTGATGAACAAATCATTATTGAAGAACTTACAAAGCTTAATTATTACCCTCATCCCCAGTTAATTATTTATCCAACAACTGAAGTTGTTAAAATGGACGATAAACCTTCTGTAGCCATGCGCGCTAAAAAAGATTCGTCAATGCGTAAAGCTTTGGATCTTGTTAAAGAAGGCAAGGCGCAAGCATGTGTGAGCGCAGGGAATACCGGTGCATTATTTTCAATTGCTCATTATGTATTAAAAACTATTCCTGGTGTTGATAGACCGGCATTAATTTCTTCTTTACCTACCCACGATAAAGACAAGCATGTTTTTATGCTTGATTTAGGCGCGAATGTTTTTTGTGACTCAACGGTGCTCTATCAATTCGCCATCATGGGATCGTTGATGGCCGAATATGTTGATGACATTGACAGGCCTCGAGTCGCTTTATTGAATATGGGCGTTGAAGATATAAAGGGTAGTGATCATATCAAGCAAACTGCTCTACAGTTAACGGCTAACCAAGATATCAATTATGTTGGTTTTATTGAAGGTAGTGATATTTTCTCAAATAAAGCCGATGTTATTGTTTGTGATGGCTTTGTTGGTAATGTAGCGCTTAAAACGTGTGAAGGGGTTGCTCGATTAGTCTATGAAAAATCTAAAGCCTTTTTTCAACATAATGGTCAATACAATTTTTTAGCCAAAATACTTGGTTTTTTATTAAAACCAACATTAAAAAAACTCTTCAAATCACTGAACCCCGACCAGTATAATGGCGCAAGTTTGATAGGATTGCGTGGCATCGTGGTAAAAAGTCACGGAAATGCAAATTCAAAAGCTTTTTATGCGGCAATAATAGAGGCGGCAAAGGAAATTGAACGACAAATTCCAGAAAAAATCAAAGTGAAATTGGGATAGCATAACTCACCTTGTGACTTATGAAGTACGTTCATACTGATAAAAATCATTGATAAGAATATAATTAAGAAATAAATTAGGTAATAAAATGCAAAATAAATTAGCTTTTGTTTTCCCTGGACAGGGTTCACAAACGGTTGGCATGTTAAGCGATTACGCAGAAAATAAAATTGTTCAAAACACATTTTCTCAAGCATCTAAAGCCTTAGGTTACGATCTGTGGCAGTTAATTGCTCAAGGCCCAAGTGATAAACTCAATCAAACTCATCATACACAACCTGCATTACTAACGGCAAGTGTTGCTATTTGGAGGCTATGGCTGTCTGAATCTTCAAATATACCTAGTATAATTGCTGGTCATAGTTTGGGCGAATATTCTGCCTTAGTTTGTGCAGACGTCATTAGTTTAGAAGAAGCGGTTGTGTTAGTAGAGAAGCGTGGACAGTTTATGCAGGCCTCTGTACCTGAAGGTATAGGTGCTATGGCTGCAATTATTGGTTTAGATGATCAACGCATTATTGATTCATGTCAACAAGCTCAAAATGATGACGTGGTTGCTGCAGTGAATTTTAACTCACCTGGCCAAGTTGTTATTGCTGGCCATAAAGCTGCCGTTGAAAGGGCCGGGCTATTGTGTAAAGAGGCGGGTGCTAAAAGAGTTATACCCTTGCCTGTAAGCGTACCATCACATTGCGCTTTGATGAAAGATGCTGCAGATAAGCTTGCATTATTGCTGGAAAATATCACCTTTAATCCCCCCGAAATACCAGTAGTTAACAATGTTGATGTTGCTATTGAAACATCAAGTGATGCCATCAAAACCGCTTTGATTAAGCAGCTATACAGTCCTGTTCGTTGGAGTGAAACTGTTAATAAACTGGCAAGCGGTGGTATAGAAAATGTTGTTGAAGCGGGTCCTGGCAAAGTATTGCAAGGTTTAATTAAACGTATTGATAAGTCAATCACTTGTATATCAGTTAATAATTCAGACTCGATGGCGAATGCCCTCGAGGTATTTAAATAGGAAAAAATATGTTTTCATTAGATGGAAAAGTTGTATTAGTAACCGGCGCTAGCCGTGGTATTGGTAAAGCAATCGCGACTCAACTTAAAACCCTTGGTGCAACCGTCATCGGTACGGCAACATCAGATCACGGTGCACAGAAAATTTGTGAATATTTAGGAGAGGGTAATGGTTTAGTGCTAAATGTTACCAACGACGACTCTATTTCTCAATTGTTCTCAACGATTAAAGATAACCATGGCTCTGTTGATATCTTAGTCAATAATGCCGGCATTACTCGTGATAACTTATTTATGCGCATGAAGACTCAAGAGTGGGACGACATTATAGATACTAACCTGACATCAGTCTTTAAAGTGAGTAAAGCTGCTATTCGTCCGATGATGAAAAAAAGAACGGGTCGTATTATTAATATCGGTTCTGTTGTTGGTAGTATGGGGAATGCTGGGCAAGTAAACTATGCAACATCTAAAGCTGGGTTATTAGGTTTTACCAAGTCGCTAGCGCGTGAGGTTGCTTCTCGGGGCATTACTGTTAATACCGTTGCCCCAGGTTTTATCGATACTGATATGACACAAACACTTACAGATGAACAAAAAGAAGGGATATTTTCACAAGTTCCTGCTAACCGCTTAGGAAAACCTGAAGAAATAGCTAGTGCTGTTGCCTTTTTAGCATCAGATGCAGCTGCTTATATTACCGGCGAAACATTACATGTGAATGGTGGTATGTATATGGTCTAAGCCTTTATTCTTAAGGGGTTTGAACTTTTATTTAGATAAAATTAATTACGTCAACAGGTTAGACCAGTAAAAAAAGTAAAATTAGGTGCTTGCATGGCGACCCGTTGACGAATACACTACACGCAATTTGAAAAAATGCACTTTGAGTCAAAGGAAATAAAATGAGTACAATTGAAGAACGCGTAAAAAAAATCACTATCGAACAACTAGGTGTTAGCGAAGCAGAAGTTAAAATTAACTCTTCATTCGTTGATGATCTTGGTGCTGATTCTTTAGATACTGTTGAATTAGTTATGGCGTTAGAAGAAGAATTTGATACTGAAATTCCTGATGAAGATGCTGAAAAAATTACTACAGTTCAAGCTGCGGTTGACTACGTTACTGCTAACCAGTAATCACTCAACTTAAGTACGTGTAAAAACGTATTGCTTAAACATGTAAATAGGGCGGTATTACTTATATTTTAATATAATGTAACCGCCTTTTTTTATACTTCAATCTTATTACCTTCTGGTAAAATTAAAGGCGACCTTTTATGAGACGTGTTGTAGTTACCGGTCTAGGAATGCTCAGCCCATTGGGCAATGATCCACAAACCACTTGGCAAAACTTGTTAGTTGGCAAAAGTGGCATCAGCAATATTGATTACTTTGATACTTCAGAGTATCCAACAAGGTTTGCTGGTTTGGTCAAGGATTTTAATGCACAAGATTATATGGAAAGAAAAGAAGCCAAAAAAATGGATCTTTTTATTCAATATGGTGTTGCGGCAGGTGTACAGGCTTTTAAAGACTCTGGTTTAGAAATTAATGAAGAGAATGCTCACCGTATAGGTGTTGCTGTTGGTGCTGGTATTGGTGGATTAGGCTTAATTGAAGCTGGTTACGATAAAATGCTAAAAACTAGCCCTCGTAAAATATCACCATTTTTTGTACCTTCAACCATTATTAATATGATTGCTGGTCATATATCTATTATGTTTGGCCTAAAAGGTCCTAATATCTCAATAGTGACCGCTTGTACTAGTGGCGTGCATAACATTGGTCATGCGGCTCGTATGATCGCTTATGGTGATGCTGATGCGATAGTTGCGGGTGGTGCTGAAAAAGCCTCAACACAATTAGGTATGGGCGGCTTTGCTGCTGCTCGTGCACTGTCTACCCGTAATGATGCACCGCAAGAAGCTTCTCGTCCTTGGGATAAAGACCGTGATGGTTTTGTTTTAGGCGATGGTGCGGGGGTTATTGTTGTTGAAGAGTATGAGCATGCAAAAGCCCGTGGGGCGAAAATTTATGCTGAATTAGTAGGTTTTGGTATGAGTGGTGATGCTTATCACATGACGTCGCCACCATCTGATGGAGCAGGCGCTGCGTTAGCTATGAAAAATGCAATTAATGATGCCAAAGTCGATATTAACAAAATTGGTTATATTAACGCTCATGGCACATCAACTCCAGCGGGTGATATTGCTGAAACCAATGCGGTTAAATCAGTTTTTGGTGATCAAGCATATAACTTAATGATGGGCTCTACTAAGTCTATGACAGGTCACTTACTCGGTGCTGCGGGCGCTGTAGAAACTATTTTTAGTATCCAAGCTTTAATGAATAATGTGGTACCGCCGACAATTAACTTAGATAACCCTGATGAAGGTTGTGATCTAGATTATATTGCCGGCAGTGCTCGAGATGTTAATTTAGAATACGTATTGTGTAATTCATTTGGTTTTGGCGGCACAAACGGGTCGTTAATTTTCAAACGTATTTAATTATTCAACAATTTTTAAGTGACTTTTAACTTGAAATCAAAACTTTAAGCCTGAATACTATTATTAGTTTTCAGGCTTTATTATATTTGAGATATCACCGTGCTTTATTGTTCTATTAATGGTAAACAAACCAACCAACTATCAGTGAAAGACCGCAGCATTTCATATGGTGATGGTCTATTTACCACCGGGAAGATCACTAACGGCAACATAGAGATGTTACCACTGCATATTAATCGTTTAAGGCAAGGTTGCATAAAACTTAAAATTGAGCAACCAAATTTGAATGAGCTCAATGATGAACTACAAGAAATTGCACGCTGTTATAATAAAGCCGTGATAAAAATCGTTATAACCGCTGGTGAAGGTGGACGAGGTTATTCCCGTATTGGCACCAGTTCGCCAACCATTATTATTAGTGTTTCAGCATTTCCTGAGCGATATGAATTATGGCAACAAAACGGTATAAACCTTGGGGTAAGTTCATTGCAGCTTGGCATCAGTCCTATGCTGTCAGGCATAAAGCACCTTAATCGCCTTGAACAAGTACTGATCAGACAAGAGTTAGACAATAGAGCCGAAGATGATTTACTGGTGACCAACATCTATGGCCATGTTATAGAGACCAGCTGCGCTAATCTATTTTGGTTAATTGATGACCAGATTTATACTCCAGACATCAGTCATTCTGGTGTTGCTGGATTAGTAAGGGATAAAATTTTGGCAAATATACCTAATGTTCGACTCGGTGATTTTATTTTGACTGATGTTGAAAAGGCTCAAGCGATGTTTATTTGCAATTCTGTCATGGGGATAGTGCCGGTAAAAACATTTAATGGTAAGCTATTATCACTTGAAAAATTATCAGGTATTCAATCAGTAAAATAAATTCACAAGACTTAATCATTTAGGATTGCAGCTGTTGTTAAAAAAAATATTGTTCTCTTTGTTTTTATCTGTTGCTCTATTATTCATTAGTTTTTTCTACTTACTTGAAAAAAACATGAATCAAGCGATTCACCTCAACGAGCCTACTTTAGTGACCGTTAAAGCTGGAGTGTCACTGTCTTCATTTTCAAAGGAATTAGTTGATAAGGGCTGGATTGATGATAGATTTTGGATCAGGGCTTATGCACGAATTTATCCTGAGTATTCACAAATTAAAACGGGCACATTTGAATTACCTCTCAACACCACGGTTAAAAATTTATTAAGGCAATTAGTTGACGGTAAAGAACATCAATTTACCATCACGTTTGTCGAAGGGTCTACATTTAAGCAATGGTTAGAACAATTAGCTAAACAGCCGAAGATATCACATAAATTAGCGGGTAAATCGATTCACGAAATTGCTAGTTTGCTTGATATAGAACAGACCAATCCAGAAGGGTGGTTTTTTCCCGAAACCTATGCTTATACTCTGGGAACTTCTGATATAGCTATTTTGACAAGGGCGCATAAGAAAATGCAAAGTAAACTTGCGTCACAATGGGAAACTCGTGATGTTGGCTTACCATACGATAATGCTTATCAAGCGTTGATTATGGCGTCGATCATTGAAAAAGAAACCAGTTATATTGCTGAGCAACCTCTTATATCTTCTGTTTTTGTCAATCGTTTACGAACAAAAATGCGCCTTCAAACAGACCCTACTATTATCTATGGTCTTGGTGATCGTTATCACGGTGATATTACTCGAGCCCACAAACGAGAAAAAACAGCCTATAATACTTATCGGATAAATGGTCTACCCCCTACGCCCATCGCTATGACAGGGCTTTCAGCTCTCAAAGCAACATTAAACCCCGCTACGAGCGATTATTTCTACTTTGTAAGTGATGGCGAAGGTAAACATGTTTTTAGTAAAAACTTGGCTGAGCATAATGCTGCGGTTAAAGAGTATTTAAAAACATATAGAAAACAAAATAGTATAAATAAAAAGTAATAAGAGTACATATATGTCTAAGGGTAAATTTATTGTTGTTGAAGGTATGGAAGGTGCTGGTAAGTCTTCTGCGATTACGGTTATTGAACAAGTTTTAAGTCAGCATGGAATTAAGTTTATTAATACTCGTGAGCCTGGAGGTACACCTTTAGCTGAGTCATTAAGAGAAATAGTTAAGTCAGCCGATCATCAAGAAAAGCTGACGGATGAAACAGAGTTATTACTCATGTATGCAAGTCGCAGCCAATTGCTTGAAAATAGAATTTTCCCCGCATTAAATGCGGGTCAATGGGTTATTGGTGACCGCCATGATTTAAGCTCTCGTGCTTACCAAGGTGGAGGGCGGCAACTTGACGAGCAATTAATAGAAACAATCGCTAAAGTTACTTTGAAAGGCTTTAAGCCCGACTTAACATTATATCTAGATATTTCTCCTGAAATAGGTTTGTCACGAGCAAGTGCACGAGGAGAGCTAGATAGAATAGAATTAGAAAAGTTTGAGTTTTTTGAACGAGTGCATGATAAATACTGTCAATTAGCACAGGCCGACGATGATATAATTACTATTGACTCAGCTCAGGAGATGAACAAAGTCCATGATGATATCCGCCATGCACTTGAATCATTTTTAACGGCATTATAATTTATTTAAGTGATAATAAACTGAGCTTTAACAGCTAAATAACGTATTAGGTATAATGATGAAACCATGGTTAACTGAACAGCAAATGTTGTTATCAAATCAAATAATTGATAACCGCTTACCTCATGCTATGTTGTTTAGTGGCGTTGTTGGCTCAGGTAAATTAGAGCTAGCACAATGGTTAATACAGGTTTTACTCTGTCAGCAACCCAGTAAACAACCAGAGGGTCATATACTACAGTCTTGTGGGCGATGTAAAACGTGTCTGTTATTTCAGAGCCAAACGTATCCTGATCATATTATTGTCAGTAGCCAAACAAAAAGCATTGGTGTCGATGAAATTAGGCTGGTAAGCCGTTTTCTTGAAAAAACAGCCCATATTGGTATTTACAAGACCGTCTTAATCCCGATGGCCGAAAAAATGACGGTAGCCGCTTCAAATGCCTTGTTGAAAACGTTAGAAGAGCCTACTGATAATAGTGTGATTGTATTGCTAAGTTGTGAAGCGGATAATTTACTACCAACAATAATTAGCAGAAGTCGACTATTTAACCTTAGGCCTCCAGTAGGTAATGCATTACTTGATGGCTTGGTGATAAATGGTGAAATAAACTCACAATCAGTCATCCATGAAAACTTTATAAATTTGACCCACTTACCAGAATTAACTGACAAAAACACACTTCAACAGTTTATGGATTTTCAAGAAAAACTATTTATCTATTTAGCTTACCAGCAAGAACAAACATTAATATTGAAAACATTAGTAGATGAGTCTTCAGCGTTACGTTGGCTTGAAACCATAACGGTTAACTTAATGAGAGCGAATTATAATTGGTTGGCTGCGGCTAACCTTAATGATGAGCTTAGACAAAGACTTGAGCAAAAGTTAAAGCCTGATACACTTTGGTCAATATACCAAGTCATTGTAAACAGTAATAAGCAAATGAGGTCTTATAGCCAAGCTAATCGTCAATTTGTAATGGAAAAATTACTTATTGATATTGGAGAACTTGCAATAAGTGCTAATAAGTAGCCGAATTTAAATCTATAAGTTAAAGGATAACAATGAAGAAATTATATATCGAGTTTTCAACTGATAGAGAATTATATTTATCTTATATGCCATTTTTAAAAGAAGGTGGTTTGTTCATTAGATCATCTCAGACCATTGAATTAGGAACAGAAGTTGAATTAGAAGTTTTACTACCAGACTCATTAGAACAATCCCTTGTTAAGGGCGTTGTTTGTTGGTTAACGCCGGTAGGGGCTCAAAATGGTACACCGCCAGGCATTGGAATTAGTTTTGTTGATGACCCCGATAAGATACGCTATCAAATCGAAAAAGCCATTGCCAGACACTTAAATTCATCAGATCCTACATTAACTATGTAATAACAGATTATAATTAATTCATTTTTTAGTTTTGGAGAACCTTAGTTGTTTATTGACTCCCATTGTCATTTAGATCGTTTAGATCTAGCTGACTTCGATCATAATTTAGATAATGTCGTACAAGCGGCAACAGATGCCAAAGTCACTGAGCTATTATGCGTAAGTGTGACCTTAGAAGACTTTGAGTCTATGGTTGAAAAAACCAAGAAGTATAAAAATGTCACACTTTCTTGTGGTACACATCCGTTAAATCAAGAAGATAAAGTCGATGAAAGTAAACTATTAACCTTAGCACAGCACCCAAATGTTATTGCTGTAGGTGAAACTGGCTTGGATTATTTTTATGCACCAGAAACAAAAGCGCTTCAATTAGATTCATTTGTAAAACATGTACGGGTAGCTAAAAAGTTAAACAAGCCATTAATTATTCATACTCGAGATGCTCAAGAAGATACTTTAGCTATTTTGCGTGAAGAAGGTGCTGAGCAAGTAGGTGGTATTCTTCATTGTTTCACCGAAAGTTGGGAAATGGCTGAGCAGGCAATAGCGATGGGTTTTTATATTTCATTTTCAGGTATAGTGACCTTTAAAAATGCGAGTGCACTTAGAGAAGTCGCTAAAAAAGTGCCTGACGATAGATTTTTAATTGAAACTGATGCACCTTATTTAGCACCTGTCCCTCATCGAGGCAAACAAAATCAACCCGCATATGTCGTTGAAGTTGCCAAGCACCTTGCCAGTATTCGAGGCCAGTCTTTAGAAACGATTGCTAAGTTATCTACTGATAATTTTAAACGTTTATTTTCTCGATAAAGCTAACTGTTTTCCAATAAAAAAAATGGCCCGAAACTGTTGCCAATTTCGGGCTCAAGGGTTGGTTCAAGGGGTGAACCGTGCGCTAATTTCCAAGGAATGTGCGAGCATTAAATTGGATTCATCAACTTTGTATAAATAAGTGTAGTGCAAACTTACCTTATTGCGAATTTTATTTGGTTTTATTTGTATGCTGTTGATTTTTATTGATTTATTTATGCTTTTTTTATTTTTTAAGTTTTAGTCGTAGCTATTTTTATCACTGGATGTCCACGTGATACCCACAAGTTATCAACAGTTATTTATTAGGGTAATAATTACTTTTACATTGTTCATTTAATTGTTATCGTATTTTTAAAATAGTTTACTCATAAGAATAATATTTACGTGTTAAATCTTCTCTGGATCAGTTTTTTCTTTATCGCCTTTATCTCTTCACTTTATCAGTGGCTCTTTTTAGGCAACAGCCAAATTTTTGAACAGTTGGTTGCATCAATTTTCTCGATGTCGAAAGTGACAGTAGATATTTCAATTGGCTTAATTGGCATCTTAAGTTTTTGGCTTGGTATGATGAAAATAGCTGAGCAGGCGGGAATTATTGATAAAATTGCCCAATGGTTATCGCCCTTATTTTTACAGTTAATGCCAGAGGTGCCTAAAGGACATCCTGCTATTGGCTCTATTACCATGAATTTATCGGCCAACTTTTTAGGGCTTGATAATGCAGCAACACCTCTTGGGCTAAAAGCTATGCAAGACTTGCAATCCATCAATCCTAAAAAAGATACCGCAAGTAACGCTCAAATACTTTTTCTGGTATTAAATACCTCTTCAGTAACATTAATTCCAATTGCTGTTTTTGTTTATCGTGCTCAGCAAGGAGCAGCGAACCCCACGGATGTATTTGTGCCAATATTATTGGCAACCACGGCTTCAACCCTTGTTGGTTTATTCTCTGTCGCTTTTATTCAAAAGATAAATTTATTTCATAAAACAGTTTTACTTTACCTTGTTACAGCAATGGCATTGGTTGCCTCATTAGTGGTTTACTTTGCACAACTATCAGCAGAACTGTTAGCACAGCAATCATCCTTAATGGGAAATTTATTAATTTTTTCCGTTTTAATCACTTTCATCTTTATCGCCATGCGCCGCAAAGTAATTGTTTATGATGCCTTTATCGAGGGGGCGAAGCAGGGGTTTGATGTCAGTATTAAACTTATTCCTTATTTGTTAGCAATGTTATGCGCTATTGGGGTTTTCAGAGCTAGTGGCGCCTTAGGTTTCATTGTCGACAATATTCGCTTTATGGTTGCATGGTTAGGCCTAGATAGTCGGTTTGTTGATGCATTACCAACGGCCTTTATGAACCCTTTAAGTGGCTCTGGCGCACGGGCAATGATGATTGAAACTATGAATACTCATGGTGCCGACTCATTTGCTGGTCGTTTAGCCTCTACCATTCAGGGGTCGACAGAAACCACCTTTTATGTTTTAGCTGTTTATTTTGGCTCTGTTGGCATTAAATACAGTCGCCATGCGATCACTTGTGGTCTACTTGCTGATCTTGGCGGTATTTGCGCTGCAATTGGTGTTTGTTATTGGTTCTTTGGATAACTTACTACTCTTTATTCTTAAATTCGTTAGATTGTCGACAATTAGGCTTTGGTCTACTTGACAATTTAGTATTATCCGCTAATATCTCACTTAAATAGTTAAAGTGTCGACAATGTCGTGCTTTTATTATAGTTATAATCAATAAGTGACATAAAATGGCTTTGAACAATCCTACCCTTGAAACTCCGGTAACCACAGCAGATAAAGTTTTTGATTCAATGTTACATGCCATTGTTGATGGAAAAATCCCCGCAGGCAGCAAAATCAGTGAGCCTGAACTTGCCAAACAATATGAAATTAGTCGTTCAACCCTTCGTGAAGCGCTTAATCGTTTAGAAAAATGTCATCTTATTGAGCGTAAAGCAAATGTTGGCTCACGCGTAGTTGAATGCACAATAGAAAGCTTATTAGAGATTTATATTGTTCGAGAGTCGCTTGAAGGTATGGCATGCAGGCAAGCGGCAATTCATATGACAGACCAAGAAATTAATGAAATGCAAAATATGCTCAAGCAGCATGCAACTGCTCAAGCACTAAAAGATGGTATTGCTTATTATCAAGAAGAGGGCGATTTAGATTTTCATTATAAAGTCATCTTAGGCAGCCACAATAAACAATTAATTAATATTTTATGTGGTCAGTTGTATCACCTTGTTCGTATGTACCGTATTCAATTTGGCATGAATAGTCCCCGTGCTACTCGTGCTTTTGATGAACATTCACGCATTATCGATGCTATAGCAGACCGAGACGGTGAATTAGCCGAATTGTTAATGCGTCGGCATATTGCCGCATCAAGAAAAAATATCGAAAAGAAAATCACCCAGCTTAACAGTGACAGCTGAAAAGTCTGATGAGTAAAAATAGTTAAATATCTAATATAAGTAATTTAACTAAATAATTAAAATTCATATTAAAAGAGGAACGTTGATGTCTGTTTCATTATCTCCCGGTGCTAAGTTTCGTTTAGCATTAAAAAATAACAAACCTTTGCAAGTGGTAGGAACTATTAATGCTTATTGCGCAATGATGGCTGAGCAATTGGGTCATCAAGCTATTTACTTATCAGGTGGTGGTGTTGCTAATGCTTCTTATGGCCTGCCTGATTTAGGTATGACATCGTTAAATGATGTTATTGCTGATGTTCAGCGTATCACCTGTGCTTCAAGTCTCCCTTTGTTAGTTGATATTGATACCGGTTGGGGCGGGGCATTTAACATTGCTAAAACGATCAGAGATATGGAGAAAGCAGGTGCAGCTGCTGTTCACATTGAAGATCAAGTAGCGCAAAAACGTTGTGGACATCGTCCAAATAAAGAGATTGTCTCAACAGACGAAATGGTTGATCGAATTCGCGCAGCTGTCGATGCTAGAACAGACAAAGACTTTTTCATCATGGCCCGTACCGATGCCTTTGCTCAAGAAGGTTTAGCAGCCGCACTTGAACGTGCTAAAGCCTATGTTGCTGCAGGTGCCGATGGTATTTTTGCTGAAGCCGTTAAAACTGAAGAGCATTACCGTGCATTCACTCAAGCTT
>JALJPB010000099.1 GCA_022969175.1 Colwellia sp.
AGTGATTAGTGATTAGTGATTAGTGATTAGTGATTAGTGATTAGGATTAGATAAAAAGTAAGCAAAAAAAACCTCAAACAGTGAATGGCTATTTGAGGTTTTTTATACTTTTATTTCTAGTTATCAAACAGTATTACTTAACTGAAAAACCGCGATCGCGCATTAACGCTTCAACCTTAGCTTCACGTCCTCTGAAGGCACGGTAAGCCTCGGCTGGGTCAACAGCATTTCGCACGCTAAATAAATGCTCGACTAACTTTTTAGCAACCTCTTCATCATAAAAACCGTCTGGCGCTTGGGCAAAAGCTTCTGCGGCATCAGAGGTTAAGACTTCAGCCCACATATAACCATAGTAACTAGCAGAGTAACCTTCACCACTAAATACATGGCCAAATTGTGGTGTACGATGACGCATAACAAGTTGCTCTGGCATATTTAGAGCCGCTAGAGTTTCACGTTCAAACTTATCGGCATCTAGATTGGTAGGGTCCATGGTATGAAGTTTCATATCAATTAAAGCCGAAGCTAGGTATTCCGTGGTTTTAAAACCTTCATTAAATGTTGCCGCATTTTTAATTTTTGCAATTAAATCTGCTGGCATAGCTTTACCGGTTTTATAATGGACAAGGTAGTTATTGATCACCTCATCGGTTGATAACCAACGTTCTAATAACTGGGATTGAAATTCAGTATAATCGCGAACTCCGCCATTAAGGGTTGGATACACGACATTAGATGATAAAAAGTGCAATGCATGACCAAATTCATGAAAGTATGTTTCAGCATCATCCCAGGAGATTAAAGCTGGCTCGCCAGGAGCTCCTTTACTAAAGTTTGAATTATTAGAAGATAAAACATTGGTTTTACCATCAAAAGTTGTATGGCTACGGTAAGTCGTTGCCCAGGCACCAGAGCGTTTACCTTGACGAGCAAAGGGGTCTAAATACCATAAACCAATATGGTCGCCTGAATTTTTATCTTTAACTTCCCAAACTTTTACATCTTGATGAAAAACAGGCACAGAGCCATCGCTAATTTCAGTAAATTCAAAATTAAATAATCGACCAGCAACATAAAACATCGCTTCTCTTAATTTATCTAATTGCAGATATTGTTTAACTTCATCTGAGTCTAAATCATATTTGTCTTTGCGCACTTTTTCAGCATAAAAACGGTAATCCCATGCTTTAATTTCTTTAAGGTCATCTTCAGCTTTAGCGATAACCAACATATCTTTCACTTCTTCATCAACACGAGCAATAGCTGCTGGCCATACTGATTCCATTAAATTAATCGCATTTTCAGGAGATTTGGCCATTCGATCTTCTAAACGCCACGACGCATAGTTTTTATAACCTAATAAGCCGACACGTTCGTGACGAAGATTTAAGATTTCAACAATAATAGCGTTATTATCAAACTCATCGCCATTGTCGCCTCGATTATAATAAGTTTCCCATACTTGCTGACGCAATTTGCGCTCTGTTGAGTATGTTAAAAAGGGGTCCATTGAAGAACGCGTATTGGTGATCGCATACTCACCTTCATGATTACGATCTTTAGCTGCTGAAGCGGCCGAGTTAATGACTGATTGTGGTAAACCACTAAGTTGTTTATCCGTTAAATAAAGTACATAACTTTCTTCATCAGATAATATGTTATTAGAAAATTTGGTATGAAGTTCAGCTAGACGCTGATTAATTTGTGCATAACGGTGTTTATCTTCACTATTTAATGTCGCACCATTACGGGCAAAACCATTATAGGTAAGTAAAACTAAACGCTGCTGATCCGAACGTAAACTTTTTACTTCTTCAGAATTATAAACAGCAGAAACACGTTGAAATAATTTTTTATTTTGACTGATTTTAGAGTTGAATGCAGAAAGCTTAGGTGCCATTTCAGCTTGAATTTTTCTAAATTCAGGTGATGACACATTTGAACTCCAAATACCCCAATAACTAAAAACTCGATTGAGTAACTCACCCGTTCGCTCCATCTCAACAATAGTATTTTCAAAAGTTGCAGGTGCAGGGTTATTAGCAATAACATTTACTTCAGCTAAATTCTGTTTCATACCTTCTTCAATCGCTGCCACTAAACCGATAAGCGAAACTTTATCGAACGCAGGGACACCTTGAAAAGGCCCAGTCCATTTAGCCATTAACTGTTCTTTAGCTTGTTCTTTATTATCAATAACTTTAGTAGGTTGAACAGCCTCTTTTACACTAGGTGTCCCTGCCGTTTTATCAACGGAAGACGCTACCTGTTTATCGCTACCACACGCCATTAAAATGCTCGATGTAAGTACTGCGACGATAAAATTATTCTTTTTCATGAAATAGTTCCTCTCTATGGATTATCTGATCTTTTTAACTGCGATAAGACATTATATTTTGTCTTTTTATTACCACTTGATCTCTTATTTTTTGACTTATACTTAAATGGTATAAATTAAAACAAAGTAAGATATCGATTTAACAAAGCAATTACTAGCCTTATTATGTAACAGTGTTAAAGGATGTGCTTGCTATGAATTTATAGATAAAAGAAAATTCGACAGCTTAAAGCCTATTTATTGATCTTAATCGAATACCCCACTGTTTTATTTAATTACAATAGGCTCGATTTTATACTTTAGGAAAGCTAACCATGATGCAAATCTCAGATCTGCAAAAAGAACAAAAAATTCCGCCTTTTTTCCGTTTAGGATTTAGGCCTTTTTTTCTTAGCGGTGCAATATTTTCCATAGTTGCAATTGTTTTATGGTTACTTATCTTAAAGGGGCTTGCCTCATTCTCTCCCCTAGGAGGTGGGTATTGGTGGCATATACATGAAATGATTTTTGGTTTTGCCAGCGCCGTTGTTGCAGGTTTTTTATTAACTGCCGTTCAAAATTGGACAGGGGTTAGAGGTGCACAAGGTAATGTGTTAATTGCGCTATTTGTTTTGTGGCTCACTGGCCGAATATTGTTATTAATGCCCGAGTTATTAGGTAATACACTTACGGCAATTATAGATATTAGTTTCCTACCTGTTGTAGCCTTAATACTTGCTAAGCCAATAGTAGCAATTAAACAGTACAAAAATTTATTTTTTGTTCCACTACTAATGTTATTTACTATTGCCAATACCGAAATGCATTTATCGGTAATTTACCCTGAAATTTTTAACATCAAACTTAGCGGTTATGCCGGAGTGATGTTAGTGACTTTTTTGATGTCTGTTATGGCAGGTAGGGTAGTGCCTATGTTTACCGCTAATGGCACACAAACACTTAAAGTGAGTCAATTGTCTTGGTTAGAGAAACTTACTAACGGCTGTTTAGCATTAACGATGTTCATTTTACTTTTTCACCCTGTCTTTGGTTTTAATGAGTCTTTATTCGGAATTTTATTAATTGTCGCTGGCATCAGTCAATGTATGCGCTGGTTAAGATGGCGTCCTTGGATTACTTTAGCTGTTCCGCTACTTTGGTCGTTGCACCTTGCTTTAAAATTCATTTGGTTTGGCTTGATAATGTTGGGGGTTAGTTATTTAATTCCTGGCATGCCAAGTAACCACATCTGGCATTTATTAACTATTGGCGGTATGGGTGGATTAATTTTGGCTATGATTTCTCGGGTTTCTTTAGGACACACTGGTCGTCCCTTAACGCCACCAAAATCAATGAATATCGCTTTTGTCATGATAACTCTTGCTGCTATGTTTAGAGTATTTGGCCCTTGGGGTCTGCCAGATAAAAGTTTGATGTTTTATGATATCAGCGCCTTATGTTGGTTAATAGCCTTTAGTATTTTTGCCCTTAATTATGGGCCAATGTTACTCAAAGCACGCAAGGATGGCCACCCAGGCTAAATAGAGAACTGGCATAGCGACCATTTTAGCCCATATATATGATAATAAATTTGCAGGACAGCTGTTTAAGTTCTGCATTTTCTTTGCTAGGTAAAAATACATCAGCAGGTTTCATACCTTGATAGGTTTCAACTTGCTGTTGGTCTTTAATAAATTTGGCTGTTGTACCGTTATCCAATGTTAACGTTAAAACTCTGTTAGCAAGCCACCACTTTCCAGGGAGGGTATCTAAGACATAATCATCATTAACGTAGGATTCTGTTTCTAGGGTAAACTCACCGTTTTTCCTAAACTCTAAGTTAGCATCACCTTTTTTACAGTACTGTGTTCGTAAATAAGGCGGCATTGAGTTAGCAGAGTTAACCTCAGGGTTACGCAAATAAAGGCCAATATTATTAGCGGTATAAAAATGGTGACCTTGTCCAAAACGTCGCTCTACAGCTGTTGAAAATGCTAAGCTCTCAAGTAAGAGACTTAATTCATTAATAGCTGAAAAGTTCTGATAACTTGGATTAATGGCAATCACGCTGTTCGGGAATTCTACCGGTATTGTTATATTTAGCACCTTTACCCGGTAACCTTTTTCAATCAACTGCTGTTTTAATAAATTGACCTTATTAGTAGAATAACCCTCAGTGATTAAATGTACCTGGGTTGAACAAGCCGTTAAAAGAAATGATAAAGTAATAAAAAGTATTTTTAGCATAATAAAGTAAATTGAGAACAGTTAACTATAGATTACACGTGTAATCTATAAAATTGCAAATGTTATTTCGAGCTTTTACAGCTATAACATCTTCATCGAATATTGATAACCTTGTGGTATTTACAAATTCACCGTATGCTAGCTGCAACTATTCTGGCACTCGTCGATTACTACCTACGAACTCTTATGCATGCAGTTTTCCTTGATCTCCAAACCTTTAGCGCGAATGTTTCCTTAGATTGCATCAAAGCACAAGTAACGGCTATTACTTGCTACCAAACGACAACACAATCACAGATATTAACTCGCTGTAAAAACGCAGATATCATTATTACTAACAAAGTCGAGTTAACTGCAGATTTATTAAAGCAACTACCTCAATTAAGCTTAATTTGCATTGCTGCAACAGGCACTAACAACGTTGATAGTAATGCGGCTGCTCAATTAGCTATAGCTGTAACTAATGTTAGTGGTTATGCAAATAATTCGGTGGCTCAATACGTTTTTTCACAAATCTGTCATTTTTATTCACAGACTCAACACCACCATAAAAATACTGAACAAGGTTTATGGCAAACTAGTGACACTTTTTGTTATCACGGTAAAGCTATCACTGAAATTGCGGGAAAAACTCTGGGGATAATCGGTTATGGTAGCCTAGGAAAATCGGTTGCTAAAATCGCCCAAGCATTTGAGATGAAAGTACTAATCGCTGAACGAAAAAACTCAAAGACTATTCGTGCTAACAGAACGTCCTTACAACAGGTTATTGAGCAATCAGACATACTAAGTTTGCACTGCCCACAAACACCAGAAACCACTCAATTAGTCAATGAGCAATTTTTAACCGATATGAAAAGCACGGCAATGTTAATTAATAGTGCCCGAGGAGCTTTAATTGATAATCAAGCTTTGTTAATGGCGTTACAACAGCAGCAAATTTCCTATGCAGTATTAGATGTTTTAGATCAAGAGCCGCCACCCGCTGATCATCTGTTGTTAACGAGTGGACTGACAAATTTAAAAATTACTGCGCACATTGCATGGGCAAGTACTGAAGCACAACAAAAACTACTCGATATTATCGCCAAAAATATTAAAAGCTTTAACAATAACCAACAATTGAATCGAATTAATTGATATTCATGGACATTTAGGAGCTAGACTTTTATTCTTTACTAACTTCAAACTATCGTCGCCATGACTTTATTATAGTTTTAAATTGAGCATTAAGGATTTACCCCAATGACCAAGCTTAGCACAACACTTTTTTTAACCGTTTTATCATTATTGCCTCTATTATCAGGCTGTAACGGTAGCTCTGGTGAAAATGATAATAGTGTGACTTTAATTCCCGACAGTATTAACTTATCTATTGTTAATGCTAGTGGTGAAACTCAGCAAAGCTTTGATGCCAGCGAAATTATCACTTTAACAGCATTAGTACTTGATGAAGATGGTAAAATAATCACCAATCAATTAGTAAGTTTTAGCGCAGGTATTGGCACTTTAACGCCCAGTAGTAAACTCACTAATAGCGATGGTATTGCTATTGCTACAATAACCAATAATGAACTTACCTTAGGTGCGGGCTCTGCAGTTGCTACCATTTTAAATATAACAGCCTCACTTGATTATGAATATACCAGTAATAATAACGGAGAAACTCCTCCAACAACATCAACTCAGCTTTTACTCAACGGTGAACCGGTTAACCAATTTAATGCTGACCAGTTAATCAATATTACAACAACATTAATTGATGAAAATGGCCAAGTAATAAACGGAGAAATCATCTCTTTTACTGCTGATATTGGCACACTAAGTACCTCTTCAGCATTAACAGTCAATGGTATTGCCTCTGTTACCTTAACCAGTGACGATGACAACATTGGCGCTGGTGTAATTACCGCTACACTTTTAGATGAGAGTTCATCAACACCCCAAACTAACCGTATTAATTATGAAATTTTGCCCAGTGATACACAAATCATCGATAACGAAATCAGATTAGGTTACTTTAATGACAACAATGAATTTATTGAAGGTGAAATACAACTATCAATAACCAACGATACTATCAGCGCTGGTGGCTCATTAGGATTAACTGTTGCCTTAGTTGACAGCACCAATACCCTAATTAATGCTCCCGCCCAAGTTACTTTTACCTCCAACTGCGTACAAAGGCAGCAAGCCAATATCGACGATACCGTCTTTAGCATTAAAGGTTATGCACGAGCAACTTATGAAGACATCAATTGTGCTGGCGCATCAGGCACTGAAGATGTCATTTTTGCTAACCTCATCATTAATGGCATTTCAAGTACGGCTTCTGCAACCATTATCATTACTGGGGAACAGTTAGGCTCTATTGAATTTATCTCTGCCGAGCCAACAACGATTGTTTTAAAAGGCACCGGCGGACAAGAAACCTCAACACTCACTTTTATTGTTAAGGGTGAGTTAGGCAATGTACTGCCACAACAAGCTGTTGACTTCACCTTAAATACCACAGTCGGCGGAATTACCTTAAGTCGTGATAATGGTTTTACTAATAGCCAAGGGCTAATTACCACCCAAGTCGGCGCAGGAACTGTACCAACTGCGGTGAGAGTTACCGCAAAAGCGACAACAAACATTAATGGTGAAGAAGCCTATGTACAAACGCAATCTGATTTACTGTCTATTAATACCGGCTTACCAGAGCAACGTTCATTAACCATAGCAGCTAACCCATTAAACCCAGAAGCCGATATTAATGGCTCAACATCAGAAATTAGTGTCTGGTTAGCTGACAACTTTAATAACCCAGTGCCTGACGGAACAACAGTAAGCTTTACTACTGAAGGTGGCGTTATACAGCCTAGTTGTAGTACTACTGGCGGTCAATGCTCGGTAACTTGGACCAGCGCCTTACCAAGGGTGGATAATCACCGTATTACTATTTTAGCGACAGCAGTGGGTCATGAAACATTCTTTGATACCAATGGTAATAATACTTTTGACAATGCCGATGGTAATGCCATTGTTGATGAAGCGGTATCTTCGGGTCTCGGTCGTCATAATGCAGAACCATCAGGCTTTATTGATATGTCAGAAGCTTGGCGAGATGATAATGAAAATAATACTTATGATAATGGTGAAACATTTCTAGATTTTAATAATGATCAAAGCTTTACCAGTGAAGATGACTTATTTAATGGTCCTCAATGTCAAGGTGATAAGTGCACCATAACTAACTCTATTCATGTTCGTAAAGCATTGCAGTTTATTATGTCTGGCTCTGCTGCTAGTTATGCTTTATTTGATAATACGACAGTTTATGAGGATAGCCTAAATGGTACTAACTCTGTTGATATACCAGCTATTGCAGATGGTGGTAGTCAGTCACTAACATTTGCTTTCGCTGATTTAGCTGGTCAGGCACTGCCCATGGGAACAACAATATCGATAGCAACTTCGGTTGGTGAATTACATGGCATTACCAACGCTACTGTCCCTAACACTAATCATACCGGAAGTATGGGGATTTTATTAACGAACTCTGCAGGTGGCGATCCTGAAAGTGGCTTATTAACTTTCATCATCACTTCACCTTCAGGTATTACCACTACATTATTAAAAGAAATTGACCTTTTATAACAAGCTCTCATTAAAGTATTGAAAAATAGCTTTGAAACAAAAAACCGCTGAATAGCGGTTTTTTTTATCTATAAATTTAAGGGTCTTTAATTAACTTCTGCTCGGGATAAGGTGATAACACTAAAACCGACAAGTGAATAACGGCAAATTAGAAATAATTATCTTTAATTTTACCGTAATGAAAATATCCCCATTGCCCTACTCTTCTCAGTGGTGCAAATGGAAATTTTGGCAACTCTTTTTGATATAAAGGTAGGTTAGGCACTGACTTTCCAGCTACTTTTTGCGCCAACCTTTTACCCGCTTGAGCTGAAAAGGAAACACCACTTCCGCAATAACCCATGCTATAAAAAATAGTGTTTTTTTCATTTTGAAAAATATGAGGCAAATCGTCTAATGCCATGCAAATCCAACCAGACCAAGCATAATCATATTTGATGTTCGCTAAGGGCGGGAAACTGGTTTTTAAGACCTCTAGTAACCGATTGGCAAAATAGGGGTCTTCTGCACCTTTGCCGGTAATAGCTCCTCGGCCACCAAAAAGAATTCGGTTATCGGGCAATTTCCGGTAGTAATATTTTAATGCCCGCGTATCCATCACCACATTACTGGTAAGAAAATTACAAGCTGCTATTTGCTCATCTGTTAATGGCTGAGTAACAATAATTTGTGATAACACCGGCAATGTTCTATTTTTGACCAGACCATGAAAGCCTTTAGGGGTATAGCCGTTAGTGGCAATCACCACTTTTTGTGCTTTAACTTCTCCTTTTGGCGTTGTTAATATTTGTTTGCCACTTTCTTCTCGCCAATCAATCACGGGGGATGAAGTATGAATTTTAGCGCCAGCTTCGCGAGCGAGTCTCTGATAGCCCAAAGCAAGTTTTAATGGATTAAGTCCAAAGCCGTCTTGGTATCGAATAGCGCCATAAGCATTATGATCATCCATATATTGCTGTCGTACATCTTGCTCGGTTAATATTTGCACGTCATAACCAAACATTGTTTGCTGCAGTTTTGCTTGGGCAATTAATTCTTTTAACATCCCAGGTTTATGGGCAACTTTAATAAAACCTGCAGCTTGCTGATCGCAATCGATACCTTGTGCAATTAAATTTTTTACCGTTTCAACACCTTCACACATTTCGTGATAAACGCCTCGCATCACTTCTTCACCCCACTGCTTTTGCATGGTTGAATAAGCTTTTCGTCCTGAAGACTTTAAAATAAAACCCGCATTTCGGCCACTACAACCCCAAGCTGTTTGATTGGCTTCTAATACATGAGCTTTGATGCCATGCTCTTTTGCTAAATGTAGTGCCGTAGACAACCCAGTGTAACCTGCGCCAATAATCACCACATCGACCTCTAGATCCTGAGTGACTTGGCCATCATCACCAGATGAGGTGGAACTAACGGCTGAGTTAACACTAGCATCAATACCTGACACAGAGGCCCAATAACTGTCAGGATATTTTTCACCACACCCTGGTGAATTATGGCGAAGAGGATCGTACATACATGCTCCAATAATTTTAGCTAACAAATTGTCAAACTATGCCATTAAAGATATATACTTGCATTAAGTACCCGTAATTAATAACAAGCTATGACCAATAAATTTAACTATCAACCACTCACTGAGCAGGATTTCTCAAAAGTAATTGAGTTAGGTAATTATGTTCATGGTGAAGGATACTTAACACCAGAAAATCTTAAACAATGGTATTTACAAGGTATTATTAATGAAATAAATGCCGGTTTGGTGGTTTATGATAACGATAAACTTATCGGTTTTCGCATTACTTATGCGATAAATCAATGGCATATTGACCAATGGTATAGCCCCGCGTTATGGAAGGTAGCTAAAGATAAAGTTTGTTACTTTAAATGTAATACTGTTGATGAAAATTATCGTGGTCACGGCGTTGGTTCAAAACTATTGCAGTTATCAATTGCAGCGGCTAAAAAGCAAGGAGCTTTGGCTGGGGTCAGTCATTTATGGAAACAAAGTCCTGGTAACAGCGCTGTAGGCTACTTTACCAAATGCGGCGGTGAGCTTGTCGCCTCTCATCCAGATAAATGGTACCAAGCAAGTAAAGAGGGTTACGACTGCATTTTATGTGGTAATAATTGCCATTGTGAAGCCGCTGAAATGATTATTTATTTCACTGAAGACTAGCACTGACAACTTCCTTAAGAATCAAGAATTACAAAACGAATTATAACAATTACTTATGACCTTTAATCATGACCATTACCAATAAAATATTATCATTAATAGGCTTTCCTGAACCTGTCGACTTATTACGATTTGACGGTGAAAATTTATTACCTGAATCGATGTTAGTCGTTGCTATCGCATCAAAAACATCCGACATTATTGACAAAAGCATAAAAAGTCTTGCCATTAATGTGATTAGAGATCACAGTTTGGTCAATGAAAAATCAATCTCTGCTTTGGTTTTTGATGCTAGTCACTACCAATCAGAACAAAGTTTTAACGACGTTTATCTTCATTTAAGTGGCTTGCTAACTAAACTCAAAATAAATTCACGAATTGTCATCATTGCCACGTCGATTAACAATAGTCAAACACACCAAGAAAAAGCGTTTAGTCGCAGTTTGTTAGGCTTTACCAAAAGCTTAGCTAAAGAAGTTGGACGTAAAGGCACTACCGTTAATATCCTATATATTGATAACGACATAAATACTGAACTTGATGGCCCGCTAAGCTTTTTATTGTCATCAAAATCAACCTTCATTAGTGGCCAATCTCTGCATATAGCTACAAAGATAAAGGACTGCAAGGTAAAAAAATCAAAAAAAGTTGCGCTAGTGACCGGAGCCGCTCAAGGAATTGGTGCCGCAATCGCTAAAACCTTAGCCCGTGATGGTGTTAAAGTTATTGGCTTAGATATAGAGCCTGTACAAGAGATGTTAATCGCCGCCATGAAAAATATTGATGGCGAGGCAATCTCACTTGATATTAGTAGTGATGAAGCGGGTGAGAAGTTAGTTCATTATTTAAGGGAACATCAACTCGATGGATTTGATCTTATTATTCATAATGCGGGTATTACTCGCGATAAAACCTTCGCTAAAATGCCAGAGCACTGGTGGTCCAATACCTTAGAAATTAACTTGCTCGCGGTGATGAGAATCAATGAGTATTTACTTGAGCATAATGCGATAAATGATAACGGCCGTATCGTTTGTATGTCATCAATGAATGGCATTGCCGGACAAGTTGGTCAAACAAATTACGCCACATCAAAAGCGGGATTAATTGGTTATGTCGACAGCTTAGCGGAAGAAGTCAGCAATAAAAACATCACTATTAATGCCATCGCTCCCGGCTTTATCGAAACCAAAATGACCAATCAAATTCCTTTTATTACTCGTGAAATGGGCCGTAGAATGAATGCCTTATCACAAGGCGGAAAAACTCAAGATGTTGCTGAGGCTGTTGCCTTTTTTACCCAAGACTCTAGTTATGCCATAACAGGACAAACCTTAAGAGTTTGTGGGCTTAACTTTATTGGTGCATAGAACTAGGGATTAAGAAATGATTAGTGAATTAAATATTGTCAATCATGCTAGCTAAACGTTCAATTTTAACATTTGATAATTGCCGATAATCAAAATACGGGCAAACAATTATCTTATGTTCAGTATTTATAGCGAACTCTTCATCAAGCCAAGTAAACTCAGCCTCAATTTGCTTTGAATTGATCAATGATTTTGCATAAGTTCGCCCGATAATTATATGAACGGTATTATCATTTTCCTTAGTGTTTGGTGCATTAAATAACAATGCTGTTTTAGAGCCTATTTGCAATAAAAAATCATCTCGATATTGTTGCCATGTCGGTACTTTTTTTATAAAGCTAAATTTTTCATGTTCTAAAGTATATAATAATTTGGCATAAACATTAAAAACCTTACGCCAACCGTTGCCACACTCTTGTCCTATTGCCCTAATTTCATCACAAGTTAACGAAGTCAGCTGCGTCAATTCTTGATATTCAAAAAGTGGTGGCCGATTAGCAATATACACGGCAATAACATAATTACGACAACCTAAACCAACAAGATCTGTTGAATCTCGGTATACATTCTCAATATTATTTTTCATTTATACGCCAATCAATAATATCTTCACCTTGATTTCTTAACCATTGATTTGCTTGCGAAAAAGGTTTACTGCCAAAAAAACCACGATAAGACGATAACGGCGAAGGGTGTGGACCGGATAAAACTAAGTGTTTATCACTATCGATATTTCGCCCCTTCTTCCTGGCATGGGCGCCCCAAAAAATAAATACACAATGATCGTTCTTATCATTTAACTCACTAATAACAGCATCAGTAAAGGTTTCCCAACCCAATTTAGCATGTGAATGCGCATTGGCTTGTTGCACAGTTAATACGGTATTTAACAGTAAAACCCCCTGTTTTGACCAAGAGTCAAGGCAACCATGTTTTGGTGATATAAAGTTTTCAATATCCGTTGATAACTCTTTATAAATATTGACCAGTGAGGGCGGAATTTTAATATTTGGCAAAACAGAAAATGCTAAGCCATGGGCTTGTCCTTCTCCATGATAGGGATCTTGTCCTAAGATCACGACCTTAACATCAGGTATGTCAACAGATTCAAAGGCATTGAGCACTTCATTTTCTGGTGGGAAAATTGTTATACCCGCTTTTCTCTGCTTGTCTACGTTGTTCATTAACGATTGAAAGTAAGCTTTGTTCTGCTCAACATTAATTAGCTTTTGCCACAAAGGTTTTATCGACATAGTTTACTTCTTTTTATTTAATTATCGCTTTTTGCCATCTCGGTAATTGCTCCCCGATAACTGCTCCTGCGTTATTCTACTTGTGTGCATCCATGCACTTATGCATTACTCTACTTCCTGAGTCCATTCAGTCACCAGCATCACAACATTACTTACATGGATGTAAGTAATTATGATTTGTCTGGAACTAAAATCATGATGACTTACCTTTAGAGATAGTCCCTCGGCTCGTGCATCCTGCTTCGCTCTACCTGCTGCATCCATGCATTCGTGATATCGTCGCTCTTTGCCATCTCGGTAATTGCTCCTGCATTACTCTACTTCCTGAGTCCATTCAGTCACCAGCATCTCGACATTACATACATGGATGTAAGTATTTATGATTTGTCTGGAACTAAAATCATGATGATTCATCCCTGAATATAAAAAGCTGATAGATAAACTTTCAGCTTTCATTTTCTTTTGGGGTTTACTTATACACAACTAGGCAAGTAAATAAGCACGTAATTGAGCAAAGTCTGCCGACATATCTTCTGATAATATAGGCTCGCCAGCGCAATCAGCAAGCTCTTTAGGCAAACCAATAGGTTGACCTAAAATACTCTCTACCACTTCTTTAAATTTAGCTGGGTGCGCCGTACCTAAAAATACGCCAAACTCTCCTTCAATCGCATTATACTGTAGCGCTTTATACGCAACACAGGCATGTGGTTCACTGATATAACCTAGCTTATTTAAACCAAGTAAAGTTGATTGGGTTTGTTCTTCATCAATAGATACCGAACTGACACAATCTTTATCAACAATGCCCGACTTAAGCATATGTTCCACACGCGGCCAATTACTTGGATTACTAACATCCATAGAATTTGAAATGGTCGCAATGGTATTGTTTGGTGACCACTGTCCTGTTTCTAAATAACGCGGTACGGTGTCGTTAACATTAGTAGCGGCAATAAATCGCTTAATAGGTAAACCCATTGCTTTAGCAAATAAACCAGCGGTTAAGTTGCCAAAGTTACCACTAGGGATTGAAAACACGACATCGCCTAATTCTCTTTTAGCACGAGTAAGCTGGGCAACGGCTTCAAAGTAATAACAAATTTGCGCAAGTAAACGACTAATATTAATAGAGTTAGCTGAGTTTAAACCTATAGTGTTAGCAAGCTCTTTATCATCAAAAGACTGCTTAACAAGTGCCTGACAGTCGTCAAAATCACCATCTACAGCCAGGGTTTCAATATTCCCACCTAAGGTGGTAAACATTTTTTCCTGTAAAAGGCTTATTTTACCTTTTGGGTACATAATCACTACGCGAATATTATCAATACCATGGAAGGCATGAGCAACCGCAGCACCTGTATCTCCAGAAGTTGCCGTTAAAATAGTGACTTTTTTGTCTTTACCTGTTTCCTTGGCATCTTTAGCGCAAAATGCTTGTAAACACTTAGCCATAAAACGTGCACCAAAATCTTTAAATGCTAGTGTTGGTCCATGGAATAATTCTAAAATAGCGCGGTCACTATTAATAGGTTGTAGTAACGCTGGAAAGTTAAAAGCATCGGTTACTATTTCTGTCAACTCTTGCACTGATAGATTTTCTTCAACAAAAGGATGAAGAATTTTCACACTACGCTCTACTAATGGTAGTGCAAGTAATTCATCAATGTTATTAAATTTAGGCATGGTTTGTGGAAAAAACAGTCCTTGATTTTTACCTAAACCTTGCTTTACTGCCTCAGCAAAACTAACCACTTCATCATTTTCTTTTAAATTATAAAATTTCACGGGTATTTCCTATTAATCAATTTTTTGCGTTTAAACGGCGGTAGTTATAATAGCCCTGCGCCATTATTATCGGCTTGGCAAACATGAACAAAACCATCAGTTTCACCATTGACCGTTTTCAAATAATTTTTTTGCAGCCATGCTGCATTTTCTTGTGCTAGTGATAAATCATCACACACACAAAATAAAGTCGGTCCGGAGCCAGAGATACCCACGGCCAAACTGCCCTTCGCCATTAAATAACTTTTAGCCTCACTGAACCCGGGTAATAAATGCTCCCGGTAAGACTCAGCTACCACGTCTTTTAATACGGAAAAGGCTTGCTCTTTATCTTGTCGATGGCAAGCATCAACGAAGGTTGCTAAGTTTTGTCCATAGGTGATTAAATCGGCTCGACTATAACTATTAGGCAATACTTCTCGTGCCGCTTTTGTTGATACTTCAATGCCTGGGTACGCCATGACATAATAACAATCATTAAAAGCCGGTAGCGTTCGAGAAATTATATTATCATCAGCTACCATTAATTGCAGACCTCCTAAATAACACGGTGCTACATTGTCATAGTGTATGCTGCCACTAATTTTTGCTTCCATTTGTCCCATCATTAACAACATGGTTTTTTCATCAAAGCTTTCACCCTGCACTTTTTGATAATAAGCATTAAGAGCTTCTAATGCTGCTACAACTGAACAAGCACTAGAGCCTAACCCACTGCCAACAGGCATTTTTTTATCGAGTGATAATTCAACTGACTCAACATTTTTATTGGCAGCAACAAGCGCTTGATTAAATAAAACTAAGCAATGCCAAACAATGTTTTCTTTTACATCATTTGGCAGTTTGTGGGCAAATCGGCCAACCACTTCTAGGCTATTACTTTGCGAACTTTCAACGGTTACCACATCACCTAACAACGTGCCATCTATAGGCTTTACCGCTAAACCTAAGACATCAAAACCGACACTGACATTACCAATGGAGGCTGGCGCAAAAACTGAAACTTTATTAGTATTATTCATTAGTGCTTGATATTACGTACTTTTGGTCTCATTGTAATCTCCACTTGTCCCTGTCCGTATTCCGTATTCATGGTCTCGACATCAATCCCCATAGCTTGCAGATACTGTTCACACGAATAATA